>JAKEEW010000244.1 GCA_022616375.1 Sporichthyaceae bacterium | reverse complement strand
CCGGAGCCGGGGCGGCAGCCGGAGCCGGAGCCTGGGCCGGGGCCGCGGGGGCGGCGGCAGGAGCCGAAACCGCGGGTGCCGCGCCGTTCTTGCGCGGCTTGCGCTTGGCCTCGACCGAGCGAGGTCCGTAGCCGACCAGGACCGAGGTCCGGCCACCCGGAGCCGGGCCGCCGATCAGACCCGGCTCGACCGCCTCCTCATCGCCCGGAGTCGGGATGCTGGGCAGCATGTCGTCGCGCGGCGCGCCGGGATCGGATGCGGTGACCGGTGCCTCGGCCGGAGCCGGAGCCGCCGGAGCCGCCGCAGCTGACGGAGCCGCCCCAACCGACGGAGCCGGCTCCCCGGACGGATCGGTGTCGATCGTGATGATCGGCTGCCCGACGTCGACCGTGGTGCCCTCGTTGAACAGCAGCTCGCTGACCACACCAGCGAACGGGCTTGGCAGCTCTACCGCGGCCTTGGCGGTCTCGATCTCTACGATGATCTGGTTGACCTTGACCTGGTCACCCGGCTGCACGTACCACTTGAGGATCTCGGCCTCGGTCAGGCCCTCGCCCACGTCCGGCAGCTTGAACTGCTTGAAGTCAGCCACGCTGGTCCTCTTCTCAGTACGCCAACGCGCGGTCGACGGTATCCAGTACCCGGTCCAGGTCGGGGAGGAACTCCTCCTCCACCCGGGACGGCGGATACGGGGTGTGCAGTCCACCGACCCGCAGCACCGGCGACTCCAGCGAGTAGAAGCACTTCTCGGTCACCCGGGCGGCCACCTCGGCCCCGGGACCGCCGAACACCGAGGCCTCGTGCACCACGATCAACCGACCGGTCTTGCGGACCGAGTCGCAGACGGTGTCGATGTCCAGCGGGGACAGCGAGCGCAGGTCGACGACCTCCAGGTCGCGTCCCTCGTCCTCGGCCGCGGCCGCGGCGTCCAGGCAGACCTTGACCATCGGGCCGTAGGCGAGCAGGGTCGCGTCCGCGCCCTGGCGGAGCACCCGGGCGGCGTGCAACGGGTCGGGCTCGACCGACTCGTCGAGCTCGGCCTTCTCCCAGTACCGCCGCTTCGGCTCGAGGAAGATCACCGGGTCGTTCGAGGAAATGGCCTGCTGGATCATCCAGTACCCGTCCACCGGGTTCGAGCAGGAGACCACCCGCAGCCCGGCGGTGTGCATGAAGTAGCCCTCGGGGGATTCGCTGTGGTGCTCGACCGCACCGATCCCACCGCCGAACGGGATCCGGACCACCACTGGCAGCTTGATGTGCCCGAGCGCGCGGGCGTGCATCTTGGCCAGCTGCGCGACGATCTGGTCGAACGCGGGGTAAACGAAACCGTCGAACTGGATCTCGCACACCGGGCGGTAGCCGCGCAGCGCCATCCCGATCGCGGTGCCCACGATGCCGGCCTCGGCCAGCGGGGTGTCGATGACCCGGTCCTCGCCAAAGTCCTTCTGCAGCCCGTCGGTCACCCGGAACACGCCGCCGAGCTTGCCGACGTCCTCACCCATGATCAGCACCTTGGGGTCGGCCTCCATGGCCCGCCGCATCCCCATGCTGAGGCCCTTGGCCAGCGTGATCTGTGCCATCTCAGGCCTCCTTCGCGTGCTCGAACGAGTCGAGGTAGGCGCCGAACGCTTCGCGCTCCTCGTCGATGAGCGGGTGCGGCTCGGCGTACGCGTGGTCGAAGATCGACATCGGCGACGGGTCGGGCAGCTCCAGGCAGCCCTTGCGCAGCTCGGCGGCGACCGTGTCGCTCTCCGCCTCGATCGCGTCGAAGAACTCCTGGTCGGCCTGGCCGCTCTCGAGCAGGTACACCCGTAGCCGCTCGATCGGATCCTTCTGCTTCCACTGCTCGACCTCGGACGCGATCCGGTAGCGGGTCGGGTCGTCGGAGGTGGTGTGCGCGCCCATCCGGTAGGTGTACGCCTCGATCAGGGTCGGGCCGTTGCCCTCGCGCGCGTTGCGCAGCGCCGCCTGGGTGACCGCGTAGACCGCCAGCACGTCGTTGCCGTCTACCCGGATGCCAGGGAAGCCGAACCCGTTGGCCCGCTGGTAGAGCGGGATCCTGGTCTGCTTCTCGATCGGCTCGGAGATGGCCCACTGGTTGTTCTGGCAGAAGAACACCACCGGCGCGTTGAACACCGAGGCCCAGACGAACGACTCGTTCACGTCGCCCTGGCTGGCCGCACCGTCGCCGAAGTAGGCGATCACGGCGGCGTCCGAGCCGTCACGCTGCAGGCCCATCGCGTAGCCGGTCGCGTGCAGGGTCTGCGCGCCGATCACGATCGTGTACAGGTGGAAATTCTTCTCGTTCGGATCCCAGCCACCGTTGTTGACGCCGCGGAACAGGCCGAGCAGGTTGAGCGGGTTCACGTCCCGGCACCAGGCCACGCCGTGCTCACGATAGGTGGGGAATACGTAGTCGTCATCGCCGAGGGCGCGACCCGAGCCGACCTGGGCGGCCTCCTGACCGAGCAGCGAGGCCCAGATGCCCAGCTCACCCTGCCGCTGCAGAGCGGTGGCTTCGGCATCGATCCGACGCACCAGCACCAGATCGCGGTAGAAGCCGCGCAGCTGCTCGGCGCTGAGGTCAACGGAGTAGTCGGGGTGCTCGACTCGCTCGCCCGCCGGGGTCAGCAGCTGGACGAACGCCGGGTCCGAGCTGGTGCCCGGGTCCGGCTCGGCTACTGCGGCGGTGGCGGCCGAGCGAGCCGGGCGGCGCTTGCCTGACCCGGTCGTACGGTCGACGGTCACGTGGCACTCCTTGGTCGTCTCCGGGTGCGGGGTCTCCGGCTCCGGTAGGTCGATCTCCGCGCCGCCGCCCGGCGACGCAGGGGTGGGCGTTTTCGGGAGCGACACGGGCCGCGACCGAAGCCCGTCAGGGGTCCGGTCACAGCTCGCGCATAGTAGCCACGGTACCGCCCACCGCGCATCCCGGAGACCACGCCCACTCCCGATCATTACGCACGTACCGGGTCGGCGAAATGCCCCAAACTAGGTGATCGCTTCGGGTTGTCCCGGCGATCCGAACCAACCGATCGGGTGTGGGGGGTCCCGTTTGTCGGTGGCATGGCGTTGAATGGATGTCACGAGCTAAAGTGGGAACGCTCATGACGACGCTCGCCGAACCGGCCGCCGGCCCAATCCCTCGGCTCCACCCCCGGGTGGGGCTGATCTGGCTTGCCCTGAGCGTGGTCTACGTGGTCTGGGGCTCTACCTATCTGGCGATCCGATTCACGATCGAGTCGATGCCGCCACTGCTGTCGGCCGGCGCCCGCTTCGTGTCCGCCGGGGTGCTGCTCGGCCTGCTCCTGATCGTGTTCCGCGGTCCGGGCGTGCTCCGGATCAACCGGCGCCAGCTCGGCTCGACCGCGGTGATCGGCTGCCTGCTGCTGGCCGGCGGCAACGGCGGTGTCGTGATCGGGGAGCGCTGGGTCGCGTCCGGGATCGCCGCGCTACTGGTCGCGATGGTGCCGCTATGGCTGGTGCTGGCCCGCGCCGGGACCGGCGACCGGCCATCCGGACGCACGGTGGCCGGAGTGTTGGTCGGGCTGGCCGGACTGGTCGTGCTGGCGATCCCGAGCGGCAGTGGTGGGAGCAAGCTGGTCGGGGTGCTGGTCATCCTCGGCGCGACCGTGGCCTGGGCCACCGGGTCGTTCATGTCCGGCCGGATGGAGCTGCCGGCCAACCCGTTTGTCGCGACCGTGTACGAGATGCTCGCCGGTGGCCTGCTGCTCACCGTGCTGGGACTGGGCAGCGGTGAGCTCCGCGGGTTCGAGCTGTCGTCGATCACCGGCAAGTCCTGGCTCGCCCTGATTTATCTGCTCATCTTCGGTTCGATGCTGGCGTTCACCTCGTACATCTGGCTGCTCCAGCACGCGCCGATCTCGCTGGTCGCGACGTACGCGTACGTGAACCCGGTGATCGCGGTGCTGCTTGGTGCGCTGCTGGCCGCCGAGCCGATCACCGCGGCGGTGCTGATCGGCGGCGCCACCATCGTGGTCGGCGTGGTCCTGGTGGTCTCGCAGGAGCGCACCCACTAGTTCGTTCCGCCGGCTCGGCATCACACCTTCCTGCTCTAGGTATTGAAAGAACTGTTTCGAAACGGTACTTTCGACGCCGTGGCCGACCATACCCAGTCACCGCGATACGGGCGTCGCACGCTCACCGACGCCAGGGAGCTGCGCGCGCTCGCGCACCCGCTGCGGATGGCACTACTCGAGCTGCTGTTCGTGGAGGGCCCGCTGACCGCGACCGAGTGCGGCGAGCGGCTTGACCAGACGCCCGCCAACTGCTCGTTCCACCTACGGGTGCTCGCCAAGCACGGGTTCATCCAGGAGTCCGAGGGCGGGGTTGGGCGACAGCGTCCCTGGCGGTTCACCTCGCTGGGACACGAATGGGCCGGCACCAGCGACCGGCCCGCGGCTGAACGCGCCGCTGCCAGATCGGTCGTCGCACTGGTCCGGCAGCGGCATGCGCAGTACGTCGACGACTGGCAGGTGCGGCACGACAACGAACCGATCGAGTGGCAGGACGCGGCCATGCTGGCGCACAACTCCGCGTGGCTTACCGCGGCGGAACTGGCAGCGATCCGGGACGAGACGCAAGCTCTGTGGGACCGGTTCCGGCATCGGCTGGTTGATCGGGCGACTCGCCCACCTGGTGCACGGCTCGTGCAGTCCCTGTCCGAGGCGTTCCCGCTACGGGGTGTTCTGCCGCCGGCCGCTAACCCGATCACCGAGGAGCGCGACTTCGATGCGTGAGCTCGTCCGGCACCGCAACTTCCGGTTACTGCTGACCGGACAGACCCTGTCGATGTTCGGCGACACGACGATGATGCTGGTGTTCGGCATGTGGGCCAAGCAGCTCACCGGCAGCAACTCCATGGCGGGTCTGACCATCTTCGCGATGGCGGTGCCAAGCCTGTTCGCACCGGTTGGCGGTCTCCTGATCGACCGGACCCGCCGGCTCCGACTCATGATCGTCACGGATCTGCTGATGGCCGGCGTCATGCTGACCCTGTTCGCGGTGGACGGGCCGTCGGATCTGTGGATCCTGTTCGCGGTCGCCGCCGCCTACGGCGCATCCATGATCGTGTTCGGTTCGGCTCGGCTCGCGTTGCTGTCCACGATGCTGCCCGAGCACATGCTCGGCCAAGCCAACGCCGCGCTGCGGACCGTACGGGAGTCGCTGCGGCTGGTCGGGCCACTGACCGGAGCCGGGCTGTTCGCCGCGTTCGGCGGCGAGGCAGTTGCGTTGCTCGATTCGGTGTCGTTCCTGTGCTCGGCCGGGTTCCTGCTCGCGATTCGGATCGCCGAGCCACGCCCGCAGCGCTCCGAGCGACATTGGCTGACCGAGTCCGTGGAAGGCTTTCGGCACATCCGCCGCGAGCCGGTGCTGCGCGGGATGGCCTACACGACCATGGCCACCCTGGCCGTCGTTGGGCTGATCGAGACCGCGTTCTTCGTGCTGGTCACCGACGGCCTGCACAAGCCGGTGGAGTTCATCGGTGTGCTCAGCGCGGCACAGGGTGCCGGCGCGGTCGCCGCCGGGTTGGTCGCGATGGCGCTGATCCGGCGGCTGCACGTGCTGTTGCTCTACAGCACCGGACTGTGCCTGTTGGCCGCCGGGGTTCTCGCCCTGATCACCGAGTCGCTCCCGGTCGTGCTGGTGGCCGTCGCGGTAACCGGCGCGGGTATTCCTTGGATCCTGATCGCGATCGACACCGCGATTCAGACGCGGACGCCGAACTCACTGCAGGGCCGGGTGGGCACCGCCCTGGAGGTGGCACTGAGCACGCCGCAGACGCTGTCCATCGCCGCCGGAGCCGCGCTGGTCGCGGTCGTGGACTACCGCCTCCTGCTGCTGGTCGCCGGGCTCGGTTCGCTGATCTGCGGAATCCATGCGCTGGGCCTGGCCCGCCGGCACCGGGATGCTCCGGCGATCGGGCCCGACGCAGAGCCGGCCGCAGAGCCGGCCGCAGAGCCGGCCGCCGCTTTAGCCGAGCAGCGCGGCCCGCTGCCCGGTTAGCCGGCCGGAGCGAACTCGGCGGCCACCTGCAGGAAGATGTCGTTGGCCTCGGCCTCGCCGATCGAGACCCGGCACCCTTCGCCGCTGAATCCGCGCACCACGACGCCGGCGTTCTCGCAGGCCGAGGCGAACATGTCGGTGCGTTCGCCGAGCCGAAGCCAGACGAAGTTGGCCTCGCTGTGCGGCAGCGGCCAGCCCTGGTCGGTGAGCGCGGTCGCCACCCGAGTGCGCTCCTTGACCAGCACCTGGACCCGATCGAGCAGCTCCTCCTCGTAGTCCAGCGAGGCCATCGCCGCGGCTTGCGCGATCCCGCTGACCCCGAATGGCACCGCGGTCTTGCGCAGCGCATCGGCAACCGGCTCGTGCGCGACCCCGAACCCGACGCGCAGCCCGGCCAGTCCGTAGGCCTTGGAGAACGTCCGCAGCACGCACACGTTGGGGCGGTCCCGGTAGAGCTGCAGCCCGTCCGGCACGTCCGGATCCCGGACGAACTCCCGGTAGGCCTCGTCCAGGACCACGAGCACGTCGATCGGCACCCGGTCCAGGAACCGCTCGAGCTCGTCCCGGCGGACCGCGGTGCTGGTCGGGTTGTTCGGGTTGCAGACGAACACCAGCCGAGTCCGGTCGGTCAGGGCATCGGCCATCGCATCCAGATCGTGCCGCTCGTCCGCGGTCAGCGGCACCCGAACCGCGGTCGCGCCGGAGATCTGGACGATGATCGGGTAGGCCTCGAAGGAGCGCCAGGCATACACGACCTCGTCGCCCGGACCGGCCGTGGACTGCACGATCTGCTGGCAGACGCCGACCGAGCCGGTGCCGGTGGCCACGTGCGACTCGGGCACTCCGAACCGGCTGGCGATCCGAGCAACCAGGGCGGTGGCGAACATGTCCGGGTAGCGGTTGGCCTGCGAGCCCGCGTCGGCGATCACGGTCTGCACGGAGGGCAGCGGCGGGAACGGGTTCTCGTTGGACGAGATCTTGTATGCCGGCATGCCGTCCCTGACCGGGGCCGGCCGACCGGGCTTGTAAGTCGGAATGTCGCCGAGCTCGGCGCGCAGTTTAGGACCCGTCTGGGACACCGTCGTCCTCCCTGGTGCTGGCTACGCGCTCACACAATAGTCGGCTCGCCGGGGTTGCCCGCGGCGAGCTTGCGGCAGCGCTCCAGCCACGACTCGAGCTCGTGGAACCCCGAAGGGTCGAACGAGTAGATCCGCCGCTGCCCAGCGATCCGCACCGTGACCAGGCCCACCTCGAGCAGCTGCTGCAGGTGCTGGGACACCGCCGCGCGGCTGAGGATGAAGTGGCTGGCAATCTCGCCGGCGGCCATCTCGCGGCCGGCCAGCAACTCCACGATCCGCTGCCTGGTGGGATCGGCCAACGCGGCGAGGATGCGCATGGGCCGTACTCAAACGTGGCCGATCTTTCGGTGTCAACCGCCGGGTGGCTCAGAGCGAGATCCACCTCGCCTGCGCGTCGGGATGGGCAGTGGGCACCGTTCCGTGCCAAGATGCGCGCCATGCAGTCGATAATGACCCGGATCATCGTTAACGCGGTCGCGCTCGCAGTGGCCGCCTGGGTAGTCACCGGGGTCGACCTCACCGGTAGCAGCACCGCCAACAAGGTGCTCACTCTGCTCGGCGTGGCGGCCATCTTCGGTTTGATCAACACGTTCATCAAACCGGTCGTGAAGCTGCTCTCGCTGCCGTTCATCATCCTGACCCTGGGTTTGTTGATCTTCGTCATCAACGCCCTGCTGCTCTGGCTCACCGGTGCGATCTCGTCCGGGCTCGGCCTGTCCTTCTCGGTCGAAGGCTTCTGGCCGGCACTGTTCGGCTCAGTGATCATCTCGCTGGTCAGCTTCGCGATGAACATCGTGCTGCCGGACAAGTAAGCCGGCGGGAGCACCCGAGGTCGTCAGCGCCTGAGGTGGTTCAGCGCCTGAGGTGGTCAGCGCCTGAGGTGGTCAACGGGCGATGAAGTGCCAGCCGAACCACCACCAGAAGAACAGCACACCCACCCGGCCCGGCCAGGTCCGCATCACGAATGCGAGCAGGTCCGACAGGGTCGGGATACGCGACCCCGGACGCCGGGCCAACGCGTCCACCAGCACGAACGCCAGCAGGATCGTGGCGAAGCCGGCAACGGTGAGGTTGTGGCTGGTCATGCGGGGTCCCCGCGGAAGCGTGAGCGCAGCGAGCGGCTCGGTGGGGTGCTCATCGCCGCACCAGGTGCCAGCCGGCGCCGAGCCAACCCAGGATGAAGGCGACCCGCACGCCGAACGTGTCGAAGGCCGGATCGGTCAGGCTGCTCACGGTCGGATGCTCGTAGGTCGATCCGTTGAAGAAGCTGTAGAGCTCGAGCGCGGCCACCACGAGGATCACGACCGCCCAGGGCAGCACCCCGATCCAGCTCAGCCGGGCCGGAGCCGGGCGGCGATCCATCGGCCGGACCGCCAGCCAGACGCACATGACCCATCCGAAGATCGCGAGAATGACCTGCGGCGGAGCGGTCAGCCCGCGGGTCAGACCCAATGTGGCGGCGAAGGTCAGCGCCGAAACCGCTGCCCAGGGCCTGGCTTGGACCAGCTGCCAAGCCGTGGTGTACGGACCGATCGGCAACGCCGCCCGGGTCAGCTCGATGGGAGGCGCGGCGAACTCCGCGGCCTTGTCGCCCTCATCGGGATGGTTTGTCACGGGTATACGGTAAGCCGCCCGACATGGTCCTTTGTCAAGATCTTCCATGCTTCGGCTTCGGCCGGTAGCGCATGACCGGCCGGCGCGGTTTGCGACGCAGGTGCTCGGTGAAGCCGGCCGCCCGGAATAGCTCAGGCGTGCCCATGAACAACGACAGCGGATGCGCCTGCTTCCCGCCGGCGTCGTTCGGGTAGCCCTCGACGATCCGGGCGCCGTGCTCGATCGCGAAGTCGACCGCGGCCGCGAGCAGGGCGGTAGAGATCCCGCTCCGCCGCTGCCCGCGGTGCACGTAGAAGCAGGTCACCGCCCAGACGCCGGCGTCGGCGGGGTCGTCGTCCGGTGCCGGCTTGTTGATCGGCGAGCGGAGCACCCGCGGGTAGTCGGCCCGCGGCGCGACCGCGCACCAGCCGACCGGTGTGCCATCCAGGTAGGCCAGCAGGCCGGGCGGTGGGCTGGTCCGGCAGAGCGCACGCAGTGAGTTGCGGTTGGCTTCGCCGGCGCCGGCATCGAACTCCCGGCCGCTGAGCCGGAAGAACATGCACCAGCAGCCGCCGTAGGCACCCTTGGGCCCGAGCACCTGCTCGACGTCGGCCCACCGGTCCGAACTGGCCGGCCGCACCTCGATCGTGGCCGATGGTCCGGGGACAGCCATGCCTGCCAGTGTCCCACCGCGACCGGCGTCCTGGCCCGGCCGAGATCAGGCCGATCCATACAGGCCGACCCGCAGTTGCCCCTCGGTCGAGGTTGGATAACTCCCGCCCCCCGGTGTGCGGTACGACGCCCGCACGCTGATCAGGAACGAGTCGCCGGGTTCGATGCCCAGCGCCGCCCAGTCCAGCCGGTGCGTTCCGGCCCCGTCGTTGGCCAGCTCACCGTGCCACCGCCGGCGCCGGCCGGAGATGTAGGTGTTGACCAGCACTCGCCGCACGTACAGTTCCGGGTCCGTGGCGATCCGCGACCAGCGGAACCAGCTCTTCAGCAATGCCTCTTGAAGCAGATCCTGAGCCGCGGTCGGGTCCGTGGTCAGCAGGAACGCAAACCGGAGCAGGTTGGGAGAACGCGCCGCGACGAACTCGTCGAATCCCGTTCTGTCGGCCATCCGCCCTCCCGCTCGGTCGACAGCACAGACGCGCTGACCGCACCGAAAGGTTGAGCGTGGAGTGTATTGACCGATCCGCCGGCCGAGATCAGGCTGCTTCGACCAGCCGGCCAAGTGCGGTGGAGGCAAGCTGCCCCGCCTGGTCCAGCGACGGCGATTCCGGCGTCACGTCCAGGAAGGTCATCACCAGCTCGACGAACAGATCGCCCTTGCGCGCGATCAGGAAGTTCACCGAGCCGTCCGAGTCGGACAGCGCCACCGCGTCGTCGCCAACCCCGCTCAACGGGATGACTTGCAGCGACGGAGCAAGCTCGGCGGCCGCGGCAGTGGCGTCTCCGCTACCGCGGTAGGAGCGGATGCTGAACTCGCCCATCACCTCACCGGGCTGCGGGTACGCGCATCCCATCGGGCTGTCGCCGCTGGATTCGAGCGCGAACCCGGCCAGCGAGCTGACCTCCTCGTTGGTCAGCAGCGTGCAGTTGTCCACCTCGAGCGTGCTGCCGCCTTCGAGCGCCTCGTCCACGGCGTCGCTCCCTGATCCGCCGTCCCCACCGCAGGCACCTAGCGTGGCCATCGCCGCAACGGCGAGGGCAACCGCCCACCGCCTGGTGATCTTCATCTCGGGCATCGTGCCGTCCCTCCCGTGCCGTCCATTCGTCCAGCGTGAGGTCAGGCTGCCGGGCCGTACTTAAGGTCCGATTAAGGTGCGCTGCGGGTCAGCTCTGGGTCAGCTCTGGCCGGCCACGCCCGGCCCCGCCCCTACCGGCACTGCCAGCTGGCGCAGCGCGATCTCGCGCAATGGCATGGCCGGCCTCGGCTGGCCGGTCCGCTCGGCCCAGCGGTCCATCGCCCAGTCGTAGAGCCAGGCGGTCTCCAGCAGAGCGCGGCGCAGCTCGGCCTCGTCGGCCGACGCCGGGGCAACCGCGTTGAGCCGGTCGATCACCTCGTCGCCGAGCTCGCGATGCGCCGAGTGCCAGGCCGAGCCGAGCAGCGGGATGACCCGGCTGGTCAGCGTGTCGTGCAAGCCGTAGCGGACCACCCAGCGCTCACCGTGCCGCAGCCGGCCGTGCAGCCAGAGCAGCCAGGCCCAGGTGCCGCCGTCGTGGCCGGCCGCGTCGAACTCCGGGGCACGCCAGCCGGCCAGCGCCGCGGTCAGCCGGTCGGCGACGCCGGCCCGGTCGACCAGCGCCCGGAAGCCGCGGGTGTGCACGGCTGCCGGCGTGACCTGCTCTTCGTCCACGGTCAGGTCCAGCTCGGCGCCGTCCGCGTCCCAGGCCTGGTAGCGGTATGCGCGCTGCCACGGCAGCTCGTGGGACCACACCGGTGCCACGCCGAGCACTACCTCGGCGAACTGGGCACGCTGCGCCCACAGCTCGTCCCGCCGGCCGGGCTCGGCAACCAGAACCAGGTCGAGATCGGACCACTCATCGGCCAGACCATGCGCGAGCGAGCCGTAGACGATGGCCGCCCGGACCGCGGCATGCTCCTGGGCCCATCCGGTGGCCCGCTCCGCCATCCGGTGTGCCGGAGTCGAAGCACTGGTCACGGCCTATCCACCACCGGCCATGTCCACGAACCGGCTGTAGTGACCCTGGAACGCGACCGTCACGGTCGCCGTCGGCCCGTTGCGGTGCTTGGCCACGATCAGGTCGGCCTCACCGGCGCGGGGCGACTCGCGCTCGTAGGCGTCTTCCCGGTGCAGCAGCACGACCATGTCGCTGTCCTGCTCGATCGCGCCACTTTCCCGCAGGTCGGACAGCTGCGGTCGCTTGTCCGCGCGCTGTTCCGGGCCTCGGTTGAGCTGGGACAGCGCGACGATCGGCACGTCGAGCTCCTTGGCGAGCAGCTTGAGCTGCCGGGAGAACTCCGACACCTCCTGCTGGCGGTTCTCCACCCGGCGCGGGCTGGACATCAGCTGCAGATAGTCCACGATCACGAACCGCAGGTCGTGCCGCTGCCGCAGCCGCCGGCACTTGGCCCGGATCTCCATCATCGACATGTTCGGCGAGTCGTCGATGAACAGCGGCGCACTGGACACCTCGCCCATCCGGCGGGCCAGCCTGGTCCAGTCGTCATTGGTCATCGTGCCCGAACGCATGGTGTGCAGCGCCACCCTGGCCTCGGCCGAGAGCAGCCGCATCACGATCTCGTTGCGGCCCATCTCGAGCGAGAAGATGCAGGTGGCCAAACCGTTCTTGATCGCCGCAGCCCGGGCAAAATCGAGTGCCAGCGTGCTCTTGCCGATCGCGGGCCTGGCCGCCACCACGATCAGCTGCCCGGGGTGCAGTCCGTTGGTGAGCTGGTCGAGATCGGCGAAACCGGTCGGCACGCCGGTGAGCTGCCCACCCCTGGAGTTGATCGCCTCGATCTCGTCCAGCGCGCCTTCCATGATGTCCTGCAGCGGCAGGTAGTCCTCGCTGGTCCGCCGCTCGGTCACCGCGTAGACCTCGGCCTGGGCGGAGTCGACGATGTCGTCCACCTCGCCACCGGCGCCGTAGGCCAGCTGCACGATCCGGGTGCCGGCCTCGACCAGCCGACGCAGGATGGCCCGCTCCGCCACGATCTTCGCGTAGTAGCCCGCGTTGGCCGCGGTCGGAACCGAGGAGATCAGGGTGTGCAGGTAGGGCGCGCCGCCCATCCGGCCGATCTCGCCCCGTCGGGTGAGCTCGGCGGCGACCGTGACGGCGTCGGCCGGCTCGCCCCGACCGTAGAGATCGATGATCGCGTCGTAGATGGTCTGGTGCGCGGGCCGGTAGAAATCGCCGGGCTTGAGCACCTCGACGACGTCGGCAATCGCATCCTTTGACAGCATCATGCCGCCGAGCGCGCATTGCTCGGCGGACATGTCTTGAGGCGGGGTGCGCTCGAACTCGGGTGGCGCGGTGGGCAGCTGGGTCACACTCATCGGTCACACCTCCCCCGCGACTGCCGGACATCGGTGCGTGCATGCCCAGTCTGTCGAACAACTGTTCGATAGTCCAGGACCGGATGCCTTCGTCAGTTCCCGCCCGCGCCTGTGCGGACGACGCTATGGGGTGTCGACCGGCAAAGGAAAGGTGCGGACGGACCGAGAAAGGGTCGCTGTCCCCAGCACCTGGGGATCACCGTGTGGACAGCGCGGATGGTGCCGCGGACCGGGTTGTGCGGTGCCTGGGGACCGCGCTGTGGATATCAAATCTAGGTCGCGGAAGTCCGCACGCCAGCCTCTGGACCTAGCCCGCACAACCTGTGGACAACAATTGCTAGCCCCGGCTACGTTCCAGACCCATGCCTGCGCTCCCCTCACCGACCGCTCACCGGGTGGGGGGAAAATCCGGCCGAAAGGTTCGAGTCGGATCCCTCCCCGGTAGGTGCACCGGGTGACTGCACGGGCAGGCTGGCTGCGCTGGTTGCCGCCGGCTCGGCACCGGCACGACCGGGAGATCCTGCGGCTCGCCGTCCCTACCTTCGCCGCGCTGGTGGCCGAACCGCTTTTCCTGCTGACCGACTCGGCGATCATCGGGCACCTCGGCACCGAGCAGCTGGCCGGGCTCGGCGTCGCGGCCACCGTGCTCACCGTTTCGGTGTCGCTGTGCATCTTCCTCGCCTACGGGACCACGGCCGCGGTCGCTCGAAGGCTGGGCGCCGGAGACCATGCCGGCGCGATCCGGCAGGGCGTGGACGGGCTGTGGCTCGCGCTTCTCATCGGCCTGGTCGTGCTCGGGATCGGCACGGTGCTGGCCGACGACGTGATCGGGCTGTTCGACACGACCTCGGCGGTGGCCGACTACGCATCCACCTACCTGCGGATCTCGCTGTTCGGCGTGCCGGCCATGCTGATCGTGCTGGCCGCGACCGGGGTGCTACGCGGGCTGCAGGACACCCGCACACCGCTGTTCGTCAGCGTCGGAGCCTGCGTCGTGAACGTCGTGCTCAACCTCACGTTCGTGTACGGGCTCGGGTTGGGGATCGCCGGCTCCGCGCTCGGCACCGTGCTGACCCAGCTCACCGCGGCCGCCGTGCTCGGCTCGGTGATCGCCCGGGCGGCCGGGCGGGAGCACACCTCGCTGCGGCCGGACTGGCCCGGCGTGGTGGCCAACTCGCGGGCCGGCGTCCCGCTGGTGGTGCGCACCCTGACCCTGCAGATCGTGCTCGGGCTGGCCGCCGCGGTGGCGGCCCGGATCGGCACCATTTCGGTGGCCGCGTACCAGATCGCATTCGGGGTCTGGACGCTGCTCGCCTACGCGCTGGACGCGATTGCGATCGCCGGCCAGGCGATCGTGGGCCGCTACCTGGGTGCCGCGGACGTCCCGGGCACGCGAGCGGCGAGCCGGCGGATGGTCGAGTGGGGCGTGGCCGCGGGCGTGCTCACCGGTCTGGCAACCGTGCTGGCCAGCCCGCCGTACCTCCCGCTGTTCAGCCCGGACCGGGAACTGCAGGCCGCGGTCGCCTCGGTGATTCCGCTGGTTGCGCTGTTCCAGCCGGTGGCCGGCGTGGTGTTCGTGCTGGACGGGGTATTGATCGGCGCCGGTGACGCGCGCTACCTGGCTCTGGCCGGCATCGGCACCATGCTCGCGTTCCTGCCCGCGGCCGCCGTCGTGCTGCGCTGGGACCTGGGCCTGACCGGCCTGTGGTGGGCGATCGGGGTATTCATGCTGGCCCGGCTGTTCTTCCTCGGGGTTCGCGCGCTGGGTCCCCGCTGGATCCTCACCGGTGCCGTGCGCTGAGCCGGCACCGTGCGCTGAGCCGGCGCCTCCTGGCCCCGGGCCGCGTTCCCCCGACACCAAGATCGCCGTTTTCATGATTCCTTCGGTCTGAATGTCCTGGTGGGCGTTCAGACCGATCATGAAAACAGCGATCTTGGATGGATCGGCCGTGCGAAGGTTGGGCTAGCCCGAGACCACCTCGACCGAGACGTTCGCCGCAACCTCGGGGTGCAGACGGACGCTGACCTGGTGCGTACCCAGGGTCTTGATCGGCGCGCCGAGCTCGATCCGGCGCTTGTCGATCAGCGGACCGCCTGCACTCTGCACGGCGTCGACGATGTCCGCGACGGTGATCGAGCCGAACAGCCGGCCGGCCTCGCCGGCCCGAGCCGGCAGCTTGACCCGCAGCCCCTCGAGCTGAGCCTTGATGTCCTGGGCGTGACCGAGGTCGCGCACCTCGCGCACCTCGCGGGCCCGCTTGATCGAGCTAACCTGCTTCTCGCCGCCCTTGGTCCAGCGGATCGCCAGGCCGCGCGGGACCAGGAAGTTGCGGCCGTAACCGTCCTTGACCTCGACGATGTCGCCGGGCGTACCCAGACCGGTCACTTCCTGGGTGAGGATGAGCTTCATGATCTACCTCCCCCTTAGCGCGCGGTGCTCGTGTACGGCAGCAGCGCCATCTCGCGGCTGTTCTTGATCGCGACGGCGATGTCCCGCTGGTGCTGGGTGCAGTTGCCCGTCACTCGGCGGGCCCGAATCTTGCCGCGGTCGGAGATGAACTTCCGCAGCAAACCGGTGTCCTTGTAGTCGACGTACGCGATCTTTTCCTTACAAAAGACGCAAACCTTCTTCTTCGGCTTGCGAGTCATTGGCTTGGCCATTGGTAAACGTTCTCCCGAACAGTTCGAGGTAGAGATCTAGAAAGGTGGCTCGTCGGAGGTCTGTGCCCCGGCGCCGCCCCAGGTGTCGCCACCGGCCGGTGCGGCCGATGCCCAGGGGTCGTCGCCCTGCGGTGCCCCACCGAATCCGCCGCCCCCGCCGGACCGGGTGGTCTTGGAGACCTTCGCGGTGGCGTTACGCAGGCTTGGCCCGACCTCGTCGACCTCGACCTCGAAGACGGTGCGTTTCTCGCCTTCCTTGGTCTCGTACGAGCGCTGCTTGAGCCGGCCCTGCACGATCACCCGCATCCCGCGCTGCAACGTCTCGGCGGCGTTCTCCGCGGCCTGGCGCCAGACGTTGCAGGTCAGGAACAGGCTCTCACCGTCCTTCCACTCGTTGGTCTGGCGGTCGAGGAACCGAGGCGTGGACGCGATGCGGAACTTGGCAACGGCCGCCCCACTTGGGGTGAACCGCAGCTCGGGGTCGTCAACTAGGTTGCCGACGAGGGTGATGACGGTGTCGCCTGCTGCCATTGCGATGGCCTCCTGTGGTTACCGCACGTCCGGACGGATGACCTTGGTGCGCAGCACAGCCTCGTTGAGGTTGAGCTGGCGGTCGAGTTCCTTGACCGTGGCCGGCTCGGCCGCCAGGTCGATGACGGCGTAGATGCCTTCAGCCTTCTTGCTGATCTCGAATGCGAGACGTCGGCGTCCCCAGATGTCGACCTTCTCCACGGACCCGCCATCGTTGCGGATCACCTTGAGAAACTGGTCGAGGCTCGGGGCGACCGTGCGCTCCTCGAGGTCCGGGTCGAGAATGACCATTACCTCATATCGACGCATGCTCTGGCCCACCTCCTCTGGACTAAAACGGCCACGGTCTCTCCGTGGCAGGAGGGCTCTGCGTCGTAGCAGAGCGACCAGGGTACCTGCTCGGACCCGGGGTCTTGAAATCAACGCCAACCCTGTCCACAGTCACAACCAGGACGACGTGATCGTTACCGCCCGGAGGTCCGGATGGCGCTCGCCGCTCGCAAGATCCACATCCCGCGTCCGACGCTGAACACCGACGGGCAACGGCACCCGCTGGCGAACACGCTGACCTTGCTGACCGTCGCGCTCGGCGTGACCAGCTTGGTCTGCGCGTTCTACGCGTCCCAGCACATGCTCGGGTCGTGGGCCGGGTTGGCCGGCGCGGTGATCGGGTTCTGGGCCCAGTTGATCTCGGCAACCACTGCCGAGCGCGCGGTCAACGTGACGGCGATCGGCGCCGCGATCGTCGGCTGGGGCCTGAACATGGCGCACGGCGGTTTCTTCTAGCAGCCGGCTCTCCACAGCGTCCGCCGGACCGACGATTTCGTGTCGGTCCCGGCGCGTAGGCTGCAACGCATGCTGCGTATTGGAGCCCACGTCGACCAGACCGACCCGGTCACGGAGGCCGTCGTCCGCAAGGCCGACCTGTCCCAGTTCTTCCTTGGCGACCCACAAGGCTGGAAAGGTCCGGAGATCGCGTTCGCCGGCGGAGCCACGGCACTGCGTGCCGCGGCCACCGAGGCCGGCATCGACCTCTACGTGCACGCGCCCTACGTGCTCAACGTCGCGACGACCAACAACCGGATCCGGATCCCGAGTCGCAAGTTTCTCCAGCAATACGTCGACGCGGCAGCGGAGATCGGCGCGAAGGCACTGATCGTGCACGGCGGGCACGTGCTCAAAGACGACGACCCGGCGATCGGCTTCGACAACTGGCGCAAGACGTTCGAGCGCACCGAGCTGCGCTGTCCGGTCCTCATCGAGAACACGGCGGGCGGCGACAACGCGATGGCCCGCACGTTCGATGCGCTGGCGCGGCTGTGGGAGGCGATCGGTGACTTCGATGCCGGGTTCTGCCTGGACACCTGCCACGCCCACGCCGCCGGCGAAGACCTGGACGGCATCGTTGACCGGGTCAAGGCGATCACCGGCCGGATCGACCTGGTGCACGCGAACAACTCGAAGGACCCGTTCGGTTCCGGCCGGGACCGCCACGAGAACATGGCCACCGGCGAGATCGACTCCGAGCTGATCGCGGCGGTGGCCGCGGCCGCCGGCACCCCGGTCGTGGTGGAGACCCCGATGGCCGGCCACGTCGCCGACATCGAGTTCATCCGGTCCCGGGTAGACGGCTAGCTGACCAACCGCAGTGATCCCGGTTCCGCACCGAGGTCAGCGCAGGTAGCCGAACCGATCGCCGGCCTGTGCCGTGTCCGGCACCCCGCCCGTATCCTGCGTGATCATCGTCGACCCGGCGGCGGTGAGCCCGGTAGCCGATCCGTAGATCAGCGTCACCGCGCCGGCGGCGCTGTTCTCACCCTGTGCGGCCATCACCAGGTCGGCGTAGGTCGCGTTGCGGTAGTGCCCGAACCGCAGGCCGGAACCCCACTTGTCGCCGGACTCGGTGCTGTCCGGGATCCCGGCCGCGTCCTGCGACCACGCCGAGATGCCGGTCGAGCCGAACCCGGAGGTGGCCCCAGTGAGGACGACGACGGTCTGCCTGCGGGCCACGCCGATGGCCAGCTCGCTGCGTCCGTCCCCGTTGGCGTCGCCACTGGCCAGCGCTACCCCAAACTGATCGTCGGTGGCCGGATCCGACGGCACCCCGGTCGAGCCCTCGGTAAGCCGCAGGCTGCCGGTCGCGGTCGGGCCGGAGGCGGAGCCGAACAGCACGGTGACCGCGCCCGCGTCCTGTTTCGTTCCTCCGCCGAAGCTGATCGGCGAGCCGGGCACGCCGACCGCGAGATCTCCATAGCCGTCGCCGTTGAAATCGCCGATCGCCAACGCCGAGCCGAACCCGTCGTTGAGGTTGCCGCACTCGGGTTCCCGGTGGCCGGAGATCCGGATACCCCGGCCGAGTCCAGGCTCCAGCGCTGGGAGCCGGTCCCGCGTGGACCGGTCGGCGAGCCGTAGTGGATGGTTACCGCTCCACTGGCGAACCCGCGGTCATCCCGGTCGTCCGGGGCGCCGACTGCGAGGTCCTGGAAGCCGTCGCCATTGAGGTCACCCACCGCGAACTCGGCGCCGTGCCGCTCGCCGGACCGTCTGGTACCGGGCACCCCACCGCTGTCCTGGCTCAGCATCTTCTGCGTGCCTGCGCCATACAGGTTGATCCGGACATGTTCGTCCCGGGCCCCGATCACCAGGTCGCTGACGAAATCCCCATCGAAGTCGCCGCTGGACAGCGCGTAGCCCAGTCGCTGATCGATCTGCGTCCCAAGCAGGGTGTCGTGGTAGGCGATCGCGCCCCCACCCGGTTCGGCCGCCCAGTAGATCCGGACCGCGCCCTGGTCCCTTAGATTGGCGTTCTCGTACGGCGTGCTGACCGCGAGATCGGCGAAGCCGTTCCCGTCGAAGTCGCCAAGCGTGCTCGAGTACCCGAACCGGTCGCCCGCCTCCCGGCCGCCCTGGTCGTAGTCGTCCTTGGTCCCGTTGAACCCGAGCCCTCCATTACCGGTGACTCCGCCGGAGCCACCAGGCAACACTGCCGCGGTCCCGGAGTCGCTGATCGATCCGTAGTCTTCATACGGCGCGCCGATGGCGAGATCCTCGATGAAGTCACCGGTGAGATCGGCACCGACCGCCACCACACCTTCGTCCTGCCAGTTCGAGCCGGGCAAGTAGAGTGCGTCGCCCGCGTAGCTAGCCGTATAGCGTTGAAAGCCAGTGATCCGCGGGGTGTCGGTCACGGTGTAGCGGGCACCAAGTGCCAGTGAGATCGGCGGCGACGCAATGGTCTCGGTGCCAAGCCGGTCGGTCCTCGTGACCACGAGGTTTCCGGTCGGCGGCGGGGAGAAGTGCGTTGGGCCCGCCAGGATGTCGAAGGAAAACTGCTCGCCGAACCGGTGGAAGAACGGCTCGGGCGGGAAGACCCCGCCTCCCGAATCGATCCTGCGCGGATCGGTTAGCGGGTGCACCTGCAGGTTTCCGCCTGCCTGGTCCATCGTGACCCCGAACAGGCTGCCACCACTCCCAGACCACTCGATGCCTCGATTGACCGGCTGCTCGAGCGGACCGCCGGTGGTCGTGTTCTCGACGAAGTTGATGATCCGCCGGATATGAGTCCGGTCGGTAGCACCGTAGATCGCAAAGTCGCCGTGATACTGCGTCTGCGGGTTGGAGCCACGCCAGCCGACCGCGACGAATCCGTCCGGCGCCACCGACACCCCTACCATCGGATTTCCCAGCGACAGGCTGCCCTGGAAAGTCAGATCAGCAAGGTTGACGAACTCGCTGGCAAAACCACTGTCACCGTCGAGTTTGTTGCGGGTCAGGATGAATCTGGTCGCGTCGACGACGTCGATGTCCGTGATCTTCGTGCTGCCAACGGCTCTACCGGCAAGGACCGTGATCCCGCTGGTGCCGGCCAGCTTGACCCGGCGCATCGTCCCTTCCGACGTGAGACCCGGCGGAACCATGATCAGTTGGTCGGTGGTGCCAGGCACCCGCTCGAGCAGCTCGGTGCCCACTGCCGACCCCGCGAGCAAATCGGCTCGGCTCGACCCATCGGTGGTCTCGATCCAGCCAAGCGCACCGGATCCCGAGCACTTGGTGCTAAACACGATCTTGGTGCCAACCAGTGCGAGCTCGCGCGGGCACACCGTGGCGGCAAGCGACTAGCGCTGGATCTCCGATCGGGTTGCCGTATCGATCACCGACACCGCGTGCGCGGTAGGCAGAGCGACGTAGAGCGTGCTGGAGTCGCCGGACAGGATGAGACCAGACGCGCCGGACTGACCGTCGATCACCGCCACCTGAGCGCCGTCAAAATCGTGCACCTGCAGGAACGTGCTCCCCGGCCCGCCGGACAGGAACACCTGGTCGTGCACGTCGTCGGCGGCCATCGCGTGGAACGTCGACAGCTCGGCCAACTCTGCCGCGCCCGAGCCGGTGACTAATCCGGCCGGTCCGACCACCGAGATGGCGGTGACTAAACCCAATGAGGCAAGGATTGCTGTCCCCCGTGAACGCATGCTGGCTCCCCGGATCTTTGTCCGCATTTGTGTAGCGGAGCGCCGCGGCATGATCGTAGGGCAGACGATCGGTGATGTCGACGTTCTCCAGCTGCCCGCAATGCTGTGCCGAACCGCGCCTATCGGTAGCCTCGTACCGCACGCCTTCAACCCAGGAGTTGCCAGCATGTCCCTGCGGCTGCGCCCGATCACCCGCGCCGAGCATCTCGCCTTCATCGCCACCCGGCCGGCCGTGAGCTTCCTGCAGTGCCCGGCTTGGGCACAGGTCAAGAGCGAGTGGGCGAGCGAGACCTTGGGCTGGATCGACCAGTACGACCGGGTGGTCGGGGCCGCGCTAGTGCTCTACCGCAAGGTGCCCAAGCTCAAGCGTTACCTCGCATACGTTCCAGAGGGCCCGGTCATCGACTGGAACTCGGACAATCTGGCCGAATGGCTCGACCCGATGGTCGACTACCTCAAGGGCAAGAACGCGTTCGGGATCAAGATGGGTCCGCCGGTGACGAACCGGCGCTGGGAGTCCGAGACGCTCAAGGATGCGATCGCACAGCGGACTACTAAGCGGGTGCTCGACCTGCCCGCCGACCACCACAACCCGGGCGCCACCCAGGTGATCGAGCAGCTACGCGCGATGGGTTGGCAGCCACCGCCGGACGAGGCCGGGTTCACCCCGGGACAGCCTCGCTACGTCTTCCAGATCCCGTTCTCCAACCGGCATCTCGACGACATCTTCGCCGGCTTCAACCAGCTCTGGCGGCGCAACATCCGCAAGGCCGACCGCAGCGGGGTCACGATCCGGATCGGGGATGCCGGGGATCTTCCCGCGTTCCACGAGCTCTACCGGGTCACCGCCGAACGCGATCGGTTCACTGGTCGGCCGCTGTCCTACTTCCAGAAGATGTACACCGCACTGGAGAGCGAGGCGCCGGATCGGATCCGGCTCTACCTGGCCGAGCACGAGGGCGAGACGCTGGCCGCGACGCTGTGGATCCGGGTCGGCGAACACTGCTGGTATTCCTACGGCGCATCGGCGAACCACAAGCGCGAGGTCCGGCCGAGCAACGCCATCCAATGGCAGATGATCAAGGACGCGTACGGCACCGGCGCCAACGTCTACGACATGCGCGGCATCAGCGACACGCTGGACGAGAACGATCACCTGTTCGGCCTGATCCAGTTCAAGCTGGGCACCGGCGGCCAGGCGGTGGAGTACCTGGGCGAGTGGGACCTGCCCATCCATAAGCTGCTCTACCGCGCGTTCGAGGCCTACATGGCTGTGCGGTAGTCGGGGTGCTCAGCCTGCACGTGGATACCGCCGCATGGCGGTCCATGCTGAAGTCGGTGGCAGCGGAGCTACCCGGACTGGTCCCGGTCGCAAAGGGCAACGGCTACGGCTTCGGGCTTGACCAGCTGGCTGCCGAGACCACCTTGCTCGGGTTGGACACCATCGCCGTCGGCACCCTCGCCGAGGTCGAGCCGGTGCTCGCGGCCAGCAGCTTCCGGCAGGTCATCGTGCTGACTCCGTGGCACATCGGCGAGCTGGACCCGGTTGGCTCGGTCGGTTGGACCACCACGCTGGTGCGCACGGTGGCCTCGATGGACGGATTGCGCGCTCTCGAGGGGCGACCGGTCATCGTCGAGTGCCAGACCAGCCTGCGCCGGCACGGGATCGGCCACCAGGACCTGCTCGGCCTGGTCAAGCAGTACGACCGCAGTAGCATCGCCGGCTTCGCGGTGCACCTGCCGCTAGACCGCCCCGGTGGCTACGACCCGGTCCGCGAGGTGGCGCACTGGGTGCAGTCACTCCAGGCGACCGCGCTACCGCTACAGACGATGTATGTCAGCCACCTGTCTGCCGCCGAGATCGAGACCCTGCGCATCCGGTTTCCGGACGTGACGTTCCGACCTCGGGTGGGCACCCGGCTCTGGCTCGGCGACCGCTCCACGTTCGCCGCCCGGGCCTCGGTGCTCGACGTGGTGCCGCTGCGCAAGGGCGACCGGTTCGGCTACCGGCAACGCACCGCACGGACCGCCGGTCACCTGATCGTGGCCAGCGGCGGCACCGCGCACGGGATCGGACTGGAAGCGCCACGGATCGCTACCGGTGTGCGCGGCAGGGTGCGGGCCCTCGCGCTGGGCGTCATGGCCGCGCTGAACCGTACCCGGTCGCCGTACTCCTGGCAGGGCCGCAAGCTCCGGTTCGCCGAGCCGCCGCACATGCAGGTCAGCCTGCTCTGGCTGCCGGCGTCGGCAACCCCGCCGAAGCAGGGCGACGAGCTCAGCGTGGAGGTCCGGATGACCACCACGCACTTCGACCGGATCGCGCTGGACTAACCGGAT
>JAKEEW010000243.1 GCA_022616375.1 Sporichthyaceae bacterium | reverse complement strand
GCCCGGAGATGCCGGCCGAAGCTCTGCGGCGAGGAGTACTCCAGCCGATACGCCACGTCGGCAACCGAGAGACCGGTGGCTTCGAAGAGGTATGCGGCGTGAAGCAGCCGGATGGCCGACAAATAGTTCTTGGGTGACGGCAGCCCCGCCCGCGCGAATCGGGACATCAGCGTGCTCGGCCGCACGTAGAGCCGCTCGGCGAGCGCGGTGACCGTCGGCGTGTCGGGCGCGAGGCGGATCATCGCCTCGACGAACAGCCGCGCATCGGGCGGGGCCCCGGCCAGCGCCGTCAGGATCGGCCCCTGGATCCGGGAGACCGCCCGGGTGGCCGGCTGGCCGACCACCTGCCGCAACCGGCTCCAGCCGGTTGGCGTAGTGACATCCACCACCTGCTGCACGCCGGAGGCGCCCAGCCGGAGCAGCATCTCGGTGGACGACGGATCGTGCTGGGAGACCAGGGCGACGGTCGGAATGCCGGGAAACTCGTGCACCAGGTGGCGCACCGCCTCGACCTGCTCCGGCGGACAGCGATGTACCGAGAGCAGCACCGCGTCCACCGCCCGCTCCCGCACCACCCGGACGGCATCGGGCACCGAGTCGCGGTGGACCACGGCGAAGCATCCGTTCCCGGCCGCGTCCACCCGCAGGCGCTCGCCAGGGAGCAGCACCGCGGCGACGGTGGTGGAGGGCAGATCGGCGGTGGCAGACACGAGATCCTCCGGACGCTGGTGCAAGAGGATGAACCTCAGGCGTCAACTTGGGTTCAACCCGAAACGTCCTGAAACGCCGCTCGGCGCAACGTTTTTCGGCAGGAGCGCATCCAACGGTGACGCCGGCTCGGTATATTCCTGACCCGTCTTCTCGACCGGTCCCCGCATGAGCGACCCGACGACCGATCCGTTCGAGGCCCTCCAGGGCGCGCTCGAGCCGCAGTACCGGCTGGAGCGAGAGCTGGGACGCGGCGGGATGGGCGTTGTCTACCTCGCGACCGACACCACGCTCGATCGCCGGGTGGCGATCAAGGTGGTCCATCCCGAACTGGCGGCGCACCCTTCCATCGTCCGCCGCTTCCTGGCCGAAGCGCGCACCATCGCACGACTCCGCCATCCCGGCATCGTCACCGTTCACGCGGCCGGCACCGCCCAGGGCCTCCTCTATTACGTGATGGACGAGGTCGACGGCGAGAGCCTGCGGCAGCGGCTGGACCGTGAGGGGAAGCTCCCGGTAGCCGAAGTGACCCGGATCGTGGCCGACCTCGCCGCGGCGCTCGACGCCGCCGGCCGTGCCGGCGTGGTGCACCGCGACGTGAAGCCCGAGAATGTGTTGCTGGAACGGGGAACCGGCCGCGCGATGCTGGCCGACTTTGGGATCGCCCGTGCGATGGCGACCGACGGCGCCACCAGCACCGGTCAGGGAGTGGCGGTGGGTACGCCCAGCTACATGAGCCCGGAGCAGGCGGCCGGCGAGGAAGTGGACAGCCGGAGCGATCTCTATGGGCTCGGCGTGGTCGCATATGAGATGCTGGCCGGGCACCCGCCGTTCCAGGGCAGCAACCGGGTCGTGGTCTCCAAGCACATCGCCGAGCGCCCGGCCCCGATCGACCGGGTGCGCACCGACTGCCCGCGGCCCCTGGCCGGCGCCGTGATGAAGGCGCTGGAGAAACACCCGGGCGAGCGGTGGCAGACCGGCGAGGAGCTGCGCCAGGCGGTGCTGGGCGAGCGTGCCCTGCCGGCGAAACGACCCGACCGCCGCACCGCGGTCGTTGCCGCCGCCGCGGTCGCGCTCGCCGCGCTGGGCGCGACCGTCGGCCTCGCGCGCCGGAGCGAGAGTCCCCCCGAGGGGGTGAACCCGCGGCACTCGATCCTCGTGCTGCCGTTCGACAATCTGC
>JAKEEW010000242.1 GCA_022616375.1 Sporichthyaceae bacterium | reverse complement strand
CATCAACAAGGAGTACAAGACCCAGCGGACCTCGTACATCGAGGGCATCGCCGGCGCGAAGGCGGTCGACGAGTACACCGTCGACGTCACCACCAGCGGGCTGAACTCGGTGCTGCCGATCCAGATGACCCAGCTCGTGATGGTGCCGCCGAAGGCCGCCGAAGAGAAGGATTTCGGCCAGAAGCCGGTCGGGACCGGGGTGTACCGGTTCGCGAGCTGGGACCGCGGCCGCGAGATCAAGGTGACAGCCAACGACGACTACTGGGGGCAGAAGGCGGCCGTCAAGGACGTCGTGGCCCGTGTCATCCCCGACAAGCAGACCCAGCTCTCGGCCCTACAGGCCGGCGAGGTCGACCTGGTGCTCGACCTGCTGCCGGAGCAGATGCGGCTGGCGCCCAGGGTCGAATCGGTCGCGGCGACCGAGTTCAGCTACATCCAGTTCAACTCCCACAAGAAGGAGATGTCCGACCCGCGGGTGCGGACCGCCATGAACCTGGCGATCGACAAGGAGACGCTGGCCAAGACGGTCTACCAGGCCCAGGGCAAGCCGAACCAGGCGCAGCACCTCTCGGAGGGGATGATCGGCTTCAACGCGAACCTGAAGCCGTTCCCGTTCGACCCGGCCAGGGCGAAGGAGCTGCTCAAGGAGGCCGGCTATCCGAACGGGTTCTCCATCCGGCTGCACGCCCCGATCGGCCGCTACCTGAAGGGCGAGGAGACCGCCGAGTTCGTGGCCGCGCAGCTCGGCGAGGTGGGCATCCAAACCAAGGTCGAGCTGATGGAATGGAACGCCTACCGCGACGCCGGGCGGATCCCGGGGACTGAGCCGAACGCGTTCGACCTGAAATACGGCTGGAACTCGAACGAATGGTTCGACGGCTCGCGGATCGTCTCCCACATCACCTGCAAGGGCACCTCGAGCAAGTCGTGCAACCCCAAGGTCGACGAGCTGATGGACAAGGCGATCAAGACGCTGGACCCGGCGGCCCGCGACCAGCTCTACCAGCAGGTCTGGGCGGAGCTGAACAAGGACCCGTACTCGATCTACCTGCTGCAGCACAACTTGATCTACGGCCTCTCGAACCGGCTGCAGTGGCAGCCGCGGCCGGACGACGAGTACCGCTTCGTCGAAATGCGGGTGACGAGTTAGTGCTTCGCCAGTGTGCTTTTGACCGGTCGCCCTCCCCCTGTCATCCCGAGCTTGCGAGGGATCTACTCCATCAACCGGATGTTCCAGTAGATCCCTCGCAAGCTCGGGATGACAAGTCAGGTTGAGCGTGACGGAGCACTAGGTGGCATCATTCGCGCTGACCAGGCTACGCGACGGGCTGCTCGTGCTCCTCCTGGTTACCATCGTCATCTTCGTGCTCGGCCACTTGGTGGGCAACCCGGCCAAGGTGATGGCGCCGGTCGACGCGACCGAGGAGCAGATCGCACGGCTGGCGCACCAGCTCGGCCTGGACCGCCCGTTCCACGAGCAGTTCATCAGCTACTTCGGGGGGCTGCTGCGGGGCGACTTCGGCGAGTCGCTCTGGCAGAACCGGCCCGCCCTCGAGATCGTCCTGGAGGCCCTGCCGGCGACGGTGCTGCTGACCGTCGCCGGCATCATCCTGGCCGGGCTGGGCGGCTCGCTGCTGGGCATCCTGGCCGGCGCCCGGCCGGGCTCGGGGGTGGACCGGTTCGGCAACCTCCTCTCGGTCGTGGCGCTCTCGGTCCCCAACTTCTGGCTGGGGCTGCTGCTCATCGTGGTCATCTCGGTCCAGCTCCGCGCGCTGCCGACCTCCGGCTTCGCGAGCTGGCAGGCGCTGGTCCTCCCGGCCGTCACGCTGGCGCTGGTCCACGGCGGCCGGATCTTCCAGCTCGTCCGCTCCGCGACCTTCGAGGAGCTAACCAAGCCGTACGTGACGGTGGCGCGCAGCAAGGGGCTGCCGGAGCGGGTGATCCTCTGGAAGCACATCTTCCGCAACGTGGCGGTGACGGTGGCGACAACGGTGGGATGGGAGTACGTGCGGATGATGGGCGGGGCGGCGTTCGCCATCGAGGTGGTCTTCGCCTGGCCGGGCATCGGCCAGCTCATGATCAGCGCCGCCGGCCGCCAGGACTTCCCGCTGCTCCAGGCGGCCGTGATCGTGGCCGGCGCGTTCGTGGTGCTGGCGAACCTGGTGGTCGACCTGCTCTGCCGCCTGGCAGACCGGCGGCTGGGGATCGCGTAGATGTCGGTCGTGGTTCGGGGCGAGCCGCTCGCCGGCCCCTACCTCGAGGGCGACGCGCGGGGTTGGCGCGAGGCGCTGGAGCGGCTGGCGCGGGGTGGGCTGGTCATCTGGGTGGCGTTCCTGGCCGTGGTCGGGGTGGTGGCGCTGGCCGGCGAGCAGCTCGCCCCGTACGCCCCCACCGCGCAGGACCCGGTCTCCCGCCTGCTGCCGCCGCTGGCCGAGACTCGCCGCGGCCTGCACCTGCTGGGCACCGATCCGCTGGGGCGTGACCTGCTGTCGGCGGTGATCGCCGCGACCCGGCTGACCCTGTTCATTGGCGCCGTGGCGACCGGCGTCGGCGCCGCGATCGGCGTCTCGCTGGGGATGCTGGCCGGCTACTACGGCGGCAAGGTCGACCGGCTGGTGTCGCGGCTGGCCGAGGCCCAGACGGCCATGCCGATGTTCCTGGTGGCGATCTTCTTCCTCACCGTCCTCGGGCCGACGGTGTTCAACCTGCTGGTCATCCTGCCCACCCTGGTCTGGCCGGTGTTCGCCCGGGTGGTGCGAGCGGAGACGCTGCGGCTGCGCTCGAGCCCGTTCATCGAGGCGGCCGTGGCGACCGGCTGCAGCGATTGGACGATCCTCTGGTCGCACGTGCTGGCCAACGTAGCGCCGCGGATCGCCGTGCTGGCGGTGATCGAGGTCGGCCACGTGATGCTGGCCGAGGCCGGGCTGAGCTTCCTGGGGATCGGCGTCCAGCCGCCGGACACCACCTGGGGCCTGCTGATCGCCCGCGGCCGCCCCTACCTGGCGGTGGCCTGGTGGCTGGCGATCATGCCCGGGGTGGTCCTGGGCCTGACGGTGCTGAGCCTGAACATGCTCTCGCGGCGGTTCGCCACCGAGGCCGGGGCCGCCGCGTGACCGACGGGCCGCTCCTGGAGGTCAGGGACCTCCGCACCTATTTCGCCACGCCGCGCGGGATGCTGCGGGCGGTGGACGGGGTGGCGTTCGCGCTGCGGCCCGGCGAGGCGCTCGGCATCGTCGGCGAGAGCGGCAGCGGCAAGAGCGTCACGGCGCTCTCGATCCTGCGCCTGTTCGGTCCGCTGGCCGAGGCCCGCGTATCCGGCGAGGTGCGCTTCGAGGGCCGCGACCTGCTTCAGTTGTCCGAGGCCGAGCTGCGCCGCGTCCGGGGGGCGCGGATCGGGATGGTGTTCCAGGACCCGCTCACCTCGCTGAACCCGTCGCTGCCGGTCGGCGAGCAGGTGATCGAGGCGGCCCGCCACCACCGCGGCCTCTCGGCGGCCGAGGGCCGGCAGCGGGGGGCCGAGCTGCTCGAGCTGGTGGGCATCCCGGACCCCCGCGACCGCCTGGACCATCTGCCGTACAGCTTCAGCGGCGGCATGCGTCAGCGGATCATGATCGCGCTGGCGATCGCCTGCGAGCCGAAGCTGCTGATCGCCGACGAGCCGACCACCGCGCTCGACGTGACCGTCCAGGCCCAGGTGCTGCTGCTGCTCGATCGGCTGCGGCGCGAGCTGGGGATGGCGCTGATCATGATCAGCCACGACATCGGCGTGGTGGCCGCCACCTGCGACCGGGTGCTGGTGCTGTACGGCGGCCAGGCGGTGGAGACGGGGACGGTGCGGCAGATCCTGGACGGCGCGCGCCATCCGTACACCCGAGCGCTGCTGCGCTCGATCCCACGCCTGGGCGACTCGAGCGACCAGCGTCTCCAGGCGATCCCCGGCCAGCCCCTGACCGTCATCGGCGGCTTCCGGGGCTGCCGCTTTGCGCCCCGCTGCGAGTTCGTGATCGACCGCTGCCGGGACGAGGCGCCGCCACTGGATATGCTCGGGCCGGATCACGCCAGCGCCTGCTGGCGCGCGCGGGAGTTGCCGGAGACCGTCGGGCCTGACCTCGCGGGGGTCCGGTGAGCGAACCGCTG
>JAKEEW010000241.1 GCA_022616375.1 Sporichthyaceae bacterium | reverse complement strand
GGGGTGCAGCATCCGCGCGACCTGGTCGGTCGCCACGATCTGCCCGGCCAGGAGCGCGGCCCACATGGAATGGATGTCCGCGGCGGTGGAGTGGATGCCGCCGTCGCCGCTTCCCCGGACCGGAAGGTGCAGGACGTTGGTCCTCAACCCCTCGGCTGCCAGGTAGCCGAAGGCGGCGCTTCCGGGCAGCTCGTCCGAGCGGAGGAACTCGGTGTCGCGCATGCCGGCGGGCCCACAGACCCGCTGCCTCACCAGCTCATGAAACGGTGTCCCGCTGGCGCGCTCGGCGATCAGCGCGAGCACGACGTAGCCGCTGTTGCTGTAGGAGAAGCGTTCGTCCGGCCCGAACTTGCTCGGGTGGCCGCCGAGGACCCGCACGAACTGCTCGGTGGTCGCCAGCTCATGGACGGGGACGGGCAACACGTAGTCCGTGACCGGCTGGTCGGCTTCCTCGTCGAGGTAGTCGCCGATACCCGAGCGGTGCGCGAGCAGGTGCTCGACCGTGACCTCCTCAGCGATCAGCGGCAGATCCTCCCCGAGCACCGAGCGGGCGGTCGTGGCCAGCTCGAGCCGGCCTTCCTCGATCAGGCTCATCACCGTCAGGGCGGTGAGGCCCTTGGTGCCGCTGGCGATCCCGAACCGGGTGCCGACCGTGTTGGCTGTGTCGCAGCCGCGACACGCGAGGCCGTACGCCTTGGCGAGCTGGACGCCCCCGTCAGGGTCGTCACGGTCGCCAGGGTCGTCACGGTCGATGCGCACCACGCCGGAGAACCCCGTCTCGGCGGCGATCCGATCGAGCGAATCCTCCAGCGGGTTCATGAGGCGAGTGTAGAGGCACTCGCGCAAGGCACGGCTAGACTGGCCGGCGAAGTCCGTCGGGTGGTGGTTGGCGAGTGGCGAGTGCGGTGGAGGATCGATGGAGCAGCGCAAGCTCGGCCGCGGCGACGTGACGGTGAGCGTGGTCGGGCTCGGGCTCGGCGGCCTCGCGGAGCGGCCCGGCGATGAGGTACACGGCCTGGTGCGCCATGCGCTCGACCTTGGCATCACCTTCTTCGACACCGACGACCGCGCCGCCGAGGGCCGTGGCGAGGAACTGCTCGGCGCGGCGCTGCGGCGGGAGCGGGACCGGGTCACGGTCGCGACGAAGTTCGGCTACCGGCCCCTCAGCCCGCTCGAGCAGGTCACCACCGGTACGCGGTGGCAGCCGGACTGGTCGGTGGCCTGGGCACGCAAGGCGCTGGACCGGTCGCTGCGCCGGCTCGACCTGGAGCCGATCGACCTCTGGCAGCTCCAGCACCCGGCCATGGCGGCGATCGAGTCCGACGAGCTGTTCGGCTTTCTCGACGAGCAGGTCACCAAAGGCAAGATCCGCGCGTACGGCGTCGCGCTCGGTTCGGGACGGCGCCTCGAGGACGAGGGTGCCGCCGCGATGGGCGAGCGGGGCGTGGTCGCGGTGCGGCTGCGCTGGTCGCTGCTCGAACCGGACCCGGGCCGCGAGCTGGCACCGCTGGCGGTCGAGCACGGTGCGGCGCTGCTGGCGCGCATGCC
>JAKEEW010000240.1 GCA_022616375.1 Sporichthyaceae bacterium | reverse complement strand
GCCCGGACTCGTGCCCCCCGGACACGTGCCCGGACTCGCGCCCGGACTCGTGCCCGCCGCCGACCGTAAGGTGGGGGTGATGCCAGGTCACCGAGGTGCATTCCTGACCGCGGCGCTGATCGCGCTGGTCGCGGTCGTCCCCGCGTGCGGCTCGACCGATCCCGGCGGCACGGATCCCGGTGGGACCGGTGCGGGCGACCCGACCTCCGGCGCGCCACTCCCCACGCTCGGCACCCCATCCGGACCGCCGAAGACCCGTCCGACCCGCAGCCGACCGACGTGGTCGCCGGCCGCATCGTCCGCGGCGGCAGCGGCCCGTGCTACGGCCTGGAGACGGACGACGGCACCCAGCACGCGCTCTACAGCGCGGACGGCCTCACCCTCGAGGAGGGCGCGGTGGTCCGGGTCCGGATCGAACCGCTGCTGATTCGGATCTACTGCGGACCCGGCCACCACGTCAAGATCGTCAAGGTGGCGCCGGTCGGCTAGCCTCCGTTGGCTAGGCCCGTCGGCCAGGCCGGTCGGCTAGCCTCCGTCGGCCCGCCCGGTCGGCGAGCAAGGCCTCAGCCCCGACGACTAGCAGTCCGGGATGACCACCCCACTGTTGTCCTTGGCCACGTTGTTGCCCCAGCGGGACAGGTAGTAGGCGGAGACGAACGCCCGACCGTCCCGACCCGAGTTCACCGAGTCGAGATCGGTCAGCAGCCACCACGAGTTGTAGTTGCCACTGACCCGGACCTCCTTGCCCCAGATCTTGCAGAACACGTAGCTGGTGCCCGACCACAGCACGCCGTCCGGCTGGCAGCGCTGGTTGGTCACCGGCGCCTGGTAGCACCACCCGTCCTGGTAGCCGGTCGCCGTCGCGAACGTGTCCACCCAGTACTTCGCGGGTGAGCCGGAGCAGACCTGGTAGGTGATGGTGGCCGTGTCGGTGTCCTGGATCTTGATCCACTTGTGCTGCGCCTTGCCGCGACGATCCTCGATCCCGGCATGGGCCACGCCCGGAATGTTGTACTTCGTCTTGCAGCCCGCGTCGACCCGGAACGAGTCGGTGTCGTCGAACGAGTCCGGCAGGTTGTTGCGGGACTTCTGACCGGGGTAGAGCTGGGCGATGCTGCCGCTACAGGTCCACGGCGAGGTGCCGTACCGGGGCGCGTTGTCGCCCCAGCACCAGTTGTCCCGCACCATGATCCACAACGGCGAGTTGTTGTTGACCTCGCCACACGGGTAGAGGATCCCGCACCACTGGTCAGCCGCGGCTGGCGTGCTGCTCATGGCGACCAGCCCGGTGGCCGCGAACGAGGTGGCGACCACCAACGTCAGTAATCGCCGCAATCTGTTACGCATCGAGGCTCCCATCTGTACCTAGCCCGGTTTGGCCAGGTCAGTGTCCAGCGATGCGGTTACCAGATTCTTTACGCCGCAATGCCGGCGCACCGGCATCCGGCAGCCCGCCACTGAGACCGGCTCAGCGGCGGCGGAAGAGCGCAAGCAGCAGGCTCGCGACCAGCGAGACGATGATCATCGACGTGATCGGGATGAACACCTTGGTGGTGGGCTTGTCGATGCGGATGTCGCCGGGCAGCTTGCCGAACCAGGACAGCGCTCCGGTCCAGGCGATCAACCCGATCAGCACCAGCAGCGCGCCCAGTCCGATCAACCACGGGCCGGCGCCTTTGCTCACCCATCCAGCATCGCGCCGGGTGGGCAGACGACAGCCATCCAGGTCACCCGGTTGGCCGCCGTGCTGACCGGAGGCTAGTCGGGTGAGTCGGGTAAGTCGGTCCCGGCCGGCGGGGTGTCAGGGCCGCTGAACCGCTCCGGCTTGGGTGCCTCCTCGGCCGCGTCGGCATCAGTCTCGCCGTTCGCGCTGAAGGCGCTGACCTGGGCACCGCCAGTGGCCGCCAGCATGCTGTCCAGCCGGGGACCGAGCACCCGCTGGAACTTGCGTTGCGGCCGGTTCCGGTCGAGGACCGCGACCTCGAGCTGGCTGGCCGGCAGGGTGCGCGGGCTCGGCCCGGCCTCGGACAGCACGTCCACGGCCAACCGCAGCGCGTCCGGAAGCGCCAGCGCGTCTTGATATCGCTGCTCGAGCAGGTTGGCGATCGCCTCGGCAGAACCGCCCATGGCCACGTAGCGGTGCTCGTCGGCGACCGAGCCGTCGTAGGTCAGCCGGTAGATCTGATCATCCTCGGCCGACTCCCCCACCTCGGCCACGACGATCTCCACCTCATACGGCTTGATGCTCTCGGTGAAGATCGTGCCGAGTGTCTGCGCGTAGGCGTTGGCCAGCCCGCGGCCGGTCACATCCCGCCGGTCGTAGGAGTATCCCTGCAGGTCAGCCAGCCGGACTCCGGCCTTGCGCAGGTTCTCGAACTCGTTGTACTTACCGACCGCGGCGAACGCGATCCGGTCGTAGATCTCGCTGATCTTGTGCAGCGCCCGGGACGGGTTCTCGGCAACGAACAGGATCCCGTCGCCGTACTGCAGGACGACCACACTGCGCCCCCGAGCAATGCCCTTGCGGGCATAGTCGGCCTTGTCCTTGACCTGCTGCTCGGCAGGTACGTAGAAGGGCATCGACACGGGCGCTTGTCCTCTCCCTCTCCGGCCGGCCGCCGGCCGGGCCAGCTCGTCGTCAGGTCAGCGGGGCCTGCGGGCCGTCGGGCGCGGTCATCCGCCCCTCGACCACCGTGCGGACCAGCTCGCCGATCTCCTCGTCCGGGACTCGGCGGTAGCCCTCCGCGGTCACCACCGAGACCACCGGATAGATCCGCCTGGTCAGATCCGGCAGACCGGTGGCCGAGTCGTCATCGGCGGCGTCGTAGAGCGCCTGCACGCACGCGGTGGCCGCCTCGGCCACGCTGAGGTCGCCCCGGTACAGCTTCTTCAGCGCGCCGCGGGCGAACAGCGAGCCGGAGCCGACCGCGTGGAACGCGCTCTCCTCGTACCGGCCGCCGGCGACGTCGTAGCTAAAGATCCGTCCGGAGTCGGTCTCCGGGTCGTAGCCGGCGAACAACGGCACGACGGCCAGCCCCTGCATGGCCAGGGCCAGGTTGGACCGGATCATCGTGGCCAGCCGGTTCGCCTTACCGTCGAGGGACAGCACGGTGCCCTCGATCTTCTCGTAATGCTCGAGCTCGACCTGGAACAGTCGCACCATCTCAACCGCCACCCCGGCGGTGCCGGCAATTCCGACGCAGGAGAACTCGTCGGCCTGAAACACCTTCTCGATATCGCGCTGGGCGATCACGTTGCCCATGGTGGCGCGCCGGTCGCCGGCCATTGCCACGCCGCCAGGGAACGTGACGGCGACGATCGTGGTGCCGTGCCGCACCTCGGTGGTCACCGGGGTCGCCGGCAGGGTGCGGCGGGCCGGCAGCAGGTCTGGTGCGTAGCCGGCGAGGAACTCCGAAAACGAGGAGGTCCCCACCGCCAAGAAGGCCGCGGGCAGCCGACCCTGACCGTTCGGATTTGGTTGCACACCGCTCCTTCCATTCCTAGCTGCGGCGCACCGCAGTGGCGCCGACTCTGCTCCGGTGACCGCAGCCGTGGCGTAGCTGGCTGCGCCGTACGCTAGCGGATCAGCCCGGCTTGATCCGGACAGTATCTAGCCCGGCGGCTCGAGGCGAGACACGACCAGCCGGGTTACTGGCCGCCCTTCTGGACGAACTGCCTGACGAAGTCCTCGGCGTTCTCCTCGAGCACCTCGTCGATCTCGTCGAGGATGTCCTCGACGTCGTCGCTCAGCTTGTCGTGCCGCTCCTTGACCTCGGCCGACGCCGATTCTTCGGTCTCTTCGACGTCGTCCGAGCGGGTGGTGGCCCGCTTCTGACCGCCGGAGTCCTTCGTCGCCATCGCGCCCTCCGTGCCGGGTGTGTCCTGCCGTGCCTGGTGTTACTGCCGTGCGGTTTCGACCCTACAAGGCGGAACCGACTAATCGCAGTGATCGTTCCCGTATCCACCCTTCGCCATGCTCGGACCGGCCCGACCACATCCGTCAAGATCGCCGTTTCCGTGATCTCTTTCGGCCGCGACCTGGGCGAACGCATAGGACAGATCATGGAAACAGCGATCTTGGCGGAGGGTGACCTGAGCGGAAGGTGACCCGAACCGGCGGGTGTCCGGGCCGGGGGTTTAGCTCCCGCTGGTGAGCGCGGCAACCAGCTCGGACGCGGTCCGGCAGCGATCAAGAAGCGCGCCCACGTGCGCCTTCGTGCCGCGCAGCGGCTCCATCGTGGGCACCCGCTGCAGCGAGTCGAAGCCGGGCAGATCGAAGATCACCGAGTCCCAGGAGGCCGCCGCGACCTCGTCGGCGTACTGGGCCAGGCAGCGGCCGCGGAAGTACGCCCTGGTGTCCTCCGGCGGGTCGGAGACTGCCCGCATGACTGCGGGCTCGTCTACCAGGCGCTCCATCCGGCCGCGAGCAACCAGCCGGTTGTAGAGGCCGCGGTCCGGGCGCACGTCGCTGTACTGCAGGTCGACCAGGTGCAGCCGGGGAGCATCCCAGTCCAGCCCGTCACGGCTGCGGTATCCCTCCATCAGCTCCAGCTTGGCGACCCAGTCCAGCTCCCTGGACAGGCTCGCCGGATCGCTCTCCAGCCTGGTCAGCACCGACTCCCAGTGGTCGAGCACGTCTGCGGTGACATCGTCCACGTCGGCGCCGAACCGGTCCTCGACGTACTTTCGGGCCTGCTCCAGATACTCCATCTGCAGCTGCACCGCGGTCATCCGGCGCCCGGACTTCAGCGGCACCAAGGTGCGCAGCGAGGGGTCGTGCGAGACCGCGTGCAGCACCGAGACCGGGTTGTCCACGGTGAGCTCGACGGACAGGAACTTCTCCTCGATCATCGCCAGGACCAGCGCGGTCGAACCGAGCTTGAGGTAGGTGGAGACCTCAGACATGTTCGCGTCACCGATGATCACGTGCAGCCGGCGGTAGCGCTCGGCGTCGGCGTGCGGCTCGTCCCTGGTGTTGATGATCGGCCGCTTCAGCGTGGTCTCCAGCCCGACCTCGACCTCGAAGTAGTCGGCCCGCTGGCTGATCTGGAACGCGTGTTTGCGGCCGTCCTGCCCGAGCCCGACCCGGCCGGCGCCGCAGACCACCTGGCGGGAGACGAAGAACGGGGTCAGGTGCCGGACGATGTCGGCGAACGGGGTGGCCCGGGCCATCAGGTAGTTCTCGTGGCAGCCGTAGCTGGCGCCCTTGTTGTCGGTGTTGTTCTTGTACAGCTGGATCGGCTGGCTACCCGGGATGCTGGTCGCGTGCTCGGCCGCCTTGGCCATGATCCGCTCGCCGGCCTTGTCCCAGATCACCGCGTCCCGCGGGTTCGTGCACTCCGGGGTGGAGTACTCCGGATGGGCGTGGTCCACGTACAGCCGGGCCCCGTTGGTGAGGATCACGTTGGCCAGTCCGACGTCCTCGTCGGTGAGCTGGCTGGCATCGGCGAGCTCGCGGGCCAGGTCGAAGCCACGGGCGTCGCGCAGCGGGTTCTCCTCCTCGAAGTCCCAGCGGGCCCGCCGGGTCCGGGCGGTGGCGGCCGCGTAGGCGTTGACCACCTGGGAGGAAGTGAGCATGGCGTTGGCAGCCGGATGCCCCGGCACCGAAATGCCGTACTCGGTCTCGGTGCCCATGACCCGCCATACGCTCATGGGACGAGCCTACGTGGGCGGATGTGCGGTGTCTGCTCACATTCGGACCACAACCCGCCGGACCGGCCGCGCGGAAAGTTGCCGGCCCGGGGGCGAGCCGGGGTGCGCTCACACCCGAACAGGCGCCCCGGGCCGGACATCGCGAGGTCCGTGCTACAGGTACTGGCCGGTGTTGGCCACGGTGTCGATGGACCGACCAGCCTCGGTGCCCTCCTTGCCGGAGACCAGCGTGCGGATGTAAACGATCCGCTCGCCCTTCTTACCGGAGATACGAGCCCAGTCGTCCGGGTTCGTCGTGTTGGGCAGGTCTTCGTTCTCCTTGAACTCGTCGACGCAGGCGGCTAGCAGGTGCGCGACCCGGATCCCCTTCTGCTGGGTCTCCAGAAACTCCTTGATGGCCATCTTCTTGGCCCGGTCCACGATGTTCTGGATCATTGCGCCGGAGTTGAAGTCCTTGAAGTACAGGACCTCCTTGTCTCCGTTGGCATAAGTGACCTCGAGGAACTTGTTCTCCTCGAGCTCGGAGTACATCCGCTCGACCGCGCGCTGGATCATCGCGCCGACGCAGACGTCGGCGTTGCCGCCGTGCTCGGACAGGTCGTCGGCGTGTAGCGGCAGGTCGGCGGTGATGTACTTCGAGAAGATGTCCCGCGCCGCCTCGGCGTCCGGCCGCTCGATCTTGATCTTCACGTCCAGCCGTCCCGGCCGCAGGATCGCCGGGTCGATCATGTCCTCGCGGTTGGACGCGCCGATCACGATGACGTTCTCCAGGCCTTCCACGCCGTCGATCTCGGACAGCAGCTGCGGCACGATCGTGTTTTCCACGTCGGAGGACACCCCAGATCCGCGGGTGCGGAACAGCGAGTCCATCTCGTCGAAGAACACGATGACCGGGGTGCCCTCGCTGGCCTTCTCCCGAGCCCGCTGGAACACCAGCCGGATGTGCCGCTCGGTCTCGCCGACGTACTTGTTGAGCAGCTCCGGGCCCTTGATGTTGAGGAAGTAGGACTTCCCCTCGCCCTGTCCGGTCGCCTCGGCCACCTTCTTGGCCAGCGAGTTGGCCACCGCCTTGGCGATCAAAGTCTTGCCGCATCCGGGCGGGCCGTAGAGCAGCACGCCCTTGGGCGGCCGCAGCCGGTGCTCCTTGAACAGTTCCGGGTACAGGTAGGGCAGCTCGATCGCGTCGCGGATCTGCTCGATCTGGTTGGTCAGCCCGCCGATCTTGGCGTAGTCGATGTCCGGCACCTCTTCGAGGATGAGCTCCTCGACCTCGGACTTCGGAATCCGCTCGTACACGTAGCCGGACCGGGTCTCCAGCATCAGCGAGTCGCCGGCCCGCAGTGCGATGTCCCGCAACGGCTCGGCCAGCCGGACGATCCGCTCCTCGTCGGTGTGCCCGATGACCAGCGCGCGCTCGCCGTCGGCCAGTACCTCCTTGAGCATGACCACGTCGCCGACCCGCTCGTAGCTCATCGCCTGCACCACGTTGAGTGCCTCGTTGAGCATGACCTCCTGGCCCCGCCGCAGAGTGTCGAGCTCGACGTTCGGGCTGACCGTCACCCGCAGCTTGCGACCGCCGGTGAACACGTCGACCGTGCCGTCCTCGTTGGCCTCGATGAAGATCCCGAATCCGGATGGCGGTTGGGCCAACCGGTCGATCTCCTCCTTGAGTGCAACGATCTGGTCACGGGCCTCCTTGAGGGTCGCGACCAGGCGCTCGTTCTGGGCGGTCAGCGACGCGATGTTGGACTGCAGCTCCACCAGCCGCTGGTCCATCGCCCGGCTCTGCCGGGGCGACTCGGCCAGCTTGCGCCGCAGCACAGCCACCTCGTGCTCGAGGAAGGCCACCTGGTTGGCGAGGTCGTCCGGGTTTCGCTGCCAGCCCTGACGGGACGCTTCATCGTTTGCCGGCACGGCACTCACCTCCCTAGCGAGACAATCTCGACCCTACCTTTGGATGCCCGGGACGAAACCTCCCCGACTCGGGTGGCGGCCCAAACCCGGTTCAATGGGCCGGTTGCCGCCTCCTCGGCGCCGATCGATCATTGGTCGATTCGGCGGACTTGCGGATGGCGTGTCGCCGTGCGTCGGCGGCCCAATTGATCTTGCCGCGCCCTCACCGCACCGCATCGCACGACCGGCCTAGGGCAGCGGGTCGGGCTCGTGCGCGGCCCTGGCCTCCCGCTCGGCCCGAGCCTCTGGGCCGGCGTCCTCGCCGTACGCCCCCTTGGCCGGGCGGCGACGCCTGGGCGGAGCGGTCACCCCGTCGGCCAGCCGCCGGGAGGTGACCAGGAATCCGGTGTGGCCGATCATGCGGTGATCGGGCCGGACCGCGAGCCCCTCCACGTGCCAAGTCCGCACCATGGTCTCCCAGGCGGCCGGCTCGGTGAACGTGCCCGACTCGCGCAGCGCCTCTACGGTCCTGGCCAGCTGGGTGGTGGTCGCCACGTAGCAGCAGAGCACCCCGCCGGGTAGCAGCGCCTTGCCGACCGCTTCGATGCACTCCCAGGGCGCCAGCATGTCCAGCACGACCCGGTCCACCTCGGTCTCGGCCAGGCTGTCCACCAGGTCGCCCACGGTGAGCCGCCAGGCCGGGTGCGGTCCGCCGAAGAACCGCTCCACGTTCGCGGTGGCGACCGCGGCGAAGTCGGGGCGGCGCTCGTAGGAGGCGACCAGCCCGGTGTCGCCGACGGCGCGCAGCAGCGAGCAGGTCAGCGCACCCGAGCCGGCGCCCGCCTCGACTACCCGAGCGCCCGGGAAGATGTCGGCCATCCCGATGATCTGCGCGGCGTCCTTCGGGTAGACCACGGCCGCACCGCGCGGCATCCCGAGCACGTAGTCGGCCAGCAGCGGGCGCAGCGCGAGGTAGCTCACCCCGCCGCTGGTGGTCACCACACTGCCCTCCGGGGCTCCGATCAGCCCGTCGTGGCCGAACGAGCCGCGATGGGTATGGAACGACTTCCCCGGCTCCAGCGTGATCGTGTGATGGCGACCCTTCGGGTCGGTCAGCTGGGCCTGGTCGCCTGCCCGGAACGGGCCACGCCGGCGATCGGCGCCGGTCGGCGCGGTCATGGTCGCCAGGTTACCGAGTCGTCGTCCGGCCCGGACCGGCTATGCCTGGGCGAAGGCGCGCTCGACGTCGGCGGTGGACAGCACTCCGACGATCTCCCCACCCTGCTCGACCACCAGATACTCCCTGGCCGGCATCGCCTGGATCGCCTTGATCATGTCTTCGCCGTTGAGCTCCACCGAGAGCACCAGACCCGGCTGCAGGGTGCGGGCCACCGTCGAGACGGTGACCCAGGGGCGGCGCTGCTCCGGCGTGGCGCTGGCCGCGGCCTCGTCCACCAGCCCGGTCGGCTTGCCCAGCGCGTCCACCACGACCAGGCCACGGGCGCCGGCGGCGTAGGCCCGGCGCAGCGCCTCGGCCAGCGGCAGGTCGGCGGCCACCGGGATCGCCCGCCTGGTCAGCCGGCGCAGATCGAGGTTGGGCAGCCGCTGGCGCATCTTCACGTGCTGGATGGTGGCGCTCGCGCCGAACCAGATGAACGACGCGATCAACCCGGACCAGACCACGCTGATGATGCTCGGGGAAGTGCCGGACGCGGCCGCCAGCAAGAACGGCAACAGCATCACGAACACGGCCACCGCGCGCCCGGCCCAGGCCGCGATCAGCGTGCCGAGCAACGGCTTGCCGGTGACCGCCCAGGCCACCGCGCGAACCACCCGGCCGCCATCGAGGGGCAATCCGGGCAGCAGGTTGAACAGGCCGACCAGCAGGTTGGCGCTACCGATCCCGAGCACCAGCCAGCGGATCAGGCTGTCCTCGGGCAGGAACTGGCCGACGCCGAGCCCGATCCCGGCCAGCACCAGCGACAGTGCGGGTCCGGCAATCGCGACCAGCAGCTCCCGACCGGCGGTCTCCGGCTCCCGCTCGAGCTCCGACACACCGCCGAGCAGCTGCAGCACGATCCGGCGGACCGGGATCCCGAACGCGCGCGCCACCACCGAGTGGGCCAGCTCGTGCAGCAGCACCGAGGCGTACAGCAGGATCGCGAACGCGCCCCCGACCAGGTAGGCCGCGCCGCCGAGCTCCGGCATCTCGCGGGCCGCGACCGGGCCGAACACGTAGGACAGCAGCAGCGCCAGGATGACCGAGCTCGGCGCGAGGTAGATCGGAACCCCGAACGGTGCGCCCAGCCGCATCCCCGGATTGGCGCCGGGCTGCTCCGGCCCGGTCCCGGCCGGCCGGCTCGGTTCGGGGCCGGTTGCCGAGGTCGGCTGCACCGGCGGGACCTCCACCGGGCCGGGCACCACCGGAGGCGGCTCGGCCGCCGGTGGCCCGGGATTCTCGTCGCGCTCGTCGCTCACCCCTCGATGCTATGCGCCACGCCCGTGTCACGGGTTGCCGTGATCACCACGATTCTGTCGGTCGGCTGCCGTATGGTCGCGTCATGTCGAGGTCCGAGGTTGCAGCACCGGTCGCCACCGCGGCACCGCTCGGTTCGCTGTCGCCGTCGCGGGCCAGTGACTTCATGACCTGCCCGCTGCTCTACCGGTTCCGGGTGATCGACCGGCTGCCGGAGCGGCCGAGCTCGGCGGCGACCAGGGGCACGCTCGTGCACACCGTGCTCGACGCGCTGTTCGACCTGGCTCCGGCGGAGCGCACCGAGCAGCACGCCGCAGCGCTGCTCGCGCCGGCCTGGGATCGGTTGCGCACCGAGGAGCCTGAGCTGGCCGAGCTGTTCGCCGACGATGCCGACGGCACCCAGCTGGCCGACTGGTTGACCGGTGCGAGTGGGCTGCTCGGGCGATATTTCGCGCTGGAGGATCCGCGCCGGCTCGAGCCGGCCGAGCGCGAGCTGTATGTCGAGACCGCGCTCGACGACGGCCTTGTGCTGCGCGGGTATGTGGATCGGTTGGACGTCACCGCAGACGGCGCGATGCGCGTGGTCGACTACAAGACCGGCACCGCACCCGGAGTGGGGTTCGAGGCCAAGGCACTGTTCCAGATGAAGTTCTACGCGCTGGTGCTCTGGCGGGTCCGCGGTCAGGTGCCGCGACTGCTTCAGCTGATGTATCTGGGCTCCGGCGAGATCCTGCGCTACGTCCCCGACGAAGACGACCTGCGAGCCACCGAGCGCAAGGTCCGCGCGCTGTGGGCGGCGATCAGCCGGGCGACCGAGCGCGGTGACTGGCGGGCCAGCCCGAGCCGGCTGTGCGACTGGTGCGACCACAAGCCGCTATGCCCGGCGTTCGGCGGCACCCCACCGCCGCTGCCGGAGCGGGCCGAGACCGCACCGGCCCAGGACGGCCCCGCCGGCGGGCGGACCCACATCGACGACGTGTAGCCGCCCGGCCCGGCCTTAGCCTGGCTCCGTGGCCCTCCCGCAACCGCCGATCACCCCGCCGTGGTGGCGGTCCAGGTCCGACCGTGGCCAGCTGGTCGCCGACACCCTGCTCGCGCTCGGGGTCGCGGTCGCCGATCTCGTCCCCCGGCTGGACTCGTCAGGCACCGCCGGAACCCGGCCGCTCGGGGTGACCGGCGTCCTGCTGATCGTGTTGCCCGCGATCGCGCTGCTGTGGCGGCGGAGCCAGCCGCTGCCGGTGCTCGTCGTCGCGTGCGCCTGCGTGCTCGCGCTTCAGGTCCGCGACTACGCCGAGCACCCGTCGGTGTTTCTGAGCCTGCTCGCGGCCAGCTACGCGGCCGGCGCCTACGCTCGCAGCCGCGCCGCCATCATCACCGCTGTACTCGTCCTGCTGGGCTACGTGGCCACGGTGCACCTGACCACCCCGGCCGCGCCGCGGCACGTGGACGAGGCGATCGGCCTGGCCAGCATCCTGGTCGGCACGTTCGTGCTCGGCCGCAGCCTCGGCCTGGGCCGGGCCTACACCGCCCAGCTCGAGCAGCGGGCCACCGATCTGGCCCGGACCCGCGAGGCGGAGCTGCGTGGGGTGGTGGCCGACGAGCGGTCCAGGATCGCCCGCGAGCTGCACGACGTGGTCGCGCACCACGTCAGTGTGATGACCGTGCAGGCGGCGGCGGCGCGCCGGCAGCTGGACCGCGACCCGGAACGCAGTGCCGATGCGATGGCCGCGGTGGAGAGCACCGGGCGGACCGCGCTGGCCGAGATGCGGCACATCGTCGGGGTGTTGCGCGATCCGGACGAGGCGGCGACCGGCCCGGACGACGCCGAGACTCGGGCCCCCCAGCCCGGGCTGGCCGAACTGCCCGCCCTGATCGCTCAGATCGGTGAAGCCGGGCTCCCGGCGGCGATGCGGGTCGTCGGCCAGCCGCGGCCGCTGTCCGCGGGCCTGGACCTGGCCGCCTACCGGATCGTGCAGGAAGCATTGACCAACACGCTGCGGCACGCCGGCCCGACCACCGCCGAGGTACTCATCCAGTACACCAACCGGGAGCTGGTGGTTCAGGTCAGCGACCGGGGTCACGGCCTGGCCGCCGGGCTGGACAGCCGGGGACAACCGGCGACCCGGCCGTTGGGGCACGGCGTGCTCGGCATGCGGGAGCGGGTCGGGGTCTACGGTGGTCAGCTGTACGCCGGGCCGAGGGCGGGCGGCGGCTTCGAGGTGTTGGCTCGGATTCCGATCGAAAGCGTGTCCGCATGACCATTCGGGTGCTGCTGGTCGACGACCAGCCGCTGCTGCGTACCGGGTTTCGCATGATCTTGGAGGCGGAGCCGGACATCGCGGTCGTGGGCGAGGCCGGGGACGGCGCGAAGGCGCTGGAAGAGGTCAGGGCGCTGCAGCCGGACGTGGTCCTGATGGATATCCGAATGCCGCGGATGGACGGCGTCGAGGCGACCCGGACCATCACCGAGGCCAACCGGGACAGTGCGCCGCGCGTGCTGGTGCTGACCACGTTCGACCTGGACGAGTACGTCTACGAGGCGCTGCGTGCCGGAGCCAGCGGATTCCTGCTCAAGGACGTGCCGCCGGATGAGCTGGCCGCGGCGATCCGGGTAGTGGCCCGGGGCGAGGCGGTGGTCGCGCCGGCGATCACCCGCCGGCTGCTCGACCGGTTCGCTCCCCGGTTGCCCTCGGCCCGCCCGGACGCGACTCCGCAGGCCCTGGCCGGACTCACCGCTCGGGAGCTCGAGGTGCTGGCACTGGTCGCCCGCGGGCTGTCCAACGCCGAGATCGCCGAACAGCTCGTGGTCAGCGAGACCACGATCAAGACCCACGTCGGGCATCTGCTGACCAAGCTCGGGGTCCGCGACCGGGTCCAAGCCGCGGTCTTCGCCTACGAGTCCGGGTTGATCACGCCCGGGAACACCTGAGCGCCCGATCCGAACGGGTGTTCCGCTAG
>JAKEEW010000239.1 GCA_022616375.1 Sporichthyaceae bacterium | reverse complement strand
TTCAGCGTCACCGGCAACCCCGTGACCGGCAACGGCACCTCCACGGTGACCTGCCCGAACGGGCTGTACAACACCGGCCCGGCCTACCAAAACCTGTCGTAGCCCCGAGCTGCGCCTCGGCGCCGATCCACCCGCCCCGCCACGCGGCTGCCTACCGGCGGGGCGGGTTCGGCGCCCAGGGTCGGTGTCTGGGGAGTCAGCGATCAGCTCGCCGGGCTAATGGTCGGCGACCCGGATGGCCAGCAGGCAGGTGTCGTCCTCGCTGTCGGTCGGTCCGAGTTCCGTCAATAGCTGGTCGATGGCCCGATGCGGGTTGTCGTCGCTGGCCTGCTCGGCAGCCCGGACCAGGTCGTCGATGCCCTCGTCGATGTCCTGCCCGCGCCGCTCGACCAGGCCGTCGGTGTAGAACACGACCAGGTCGCCCAGCTCCAGCGAGTCGGTGCGCTGACCGTACCGGCCGTCGGACTGCGCTCCGAGGATCACGCCACCGGGAGTGGCGAGCAGCCGTCCCTTGCCGTCGCGGACCAGCAGCGGCGGTGGGTGGCCGGCCTGCGCCCAGGTCATCGCGGGGGTGTCCGGATCGAGGTATCCGACCAGCGCGGAGGCCGTCACTTCCGGCGCCTCCTGCCGATACACCAGCCGGTTGAGCCACTCGAGCAGCAGTTTCGGTGGCTCCTCGGTGATCGCCAGCCCGCGCAGCGCGTTGCCGAGCCTGGCCATGCCCGCGGCGGCGGTGAGCGCACGCCCGGCGAAGTCGCCGATCGCCACGAAGGTGGACCGGTTGGGCAGCTCGTTGGCCTCGCACCAGTCGCCGCCGATCCGGTCACCGGACGGTACTCGCAGGCAGCGCACGGCGATCCGATACCCGGGCACGACCAGCGAGCTACGGCTGCTCGGCAGCACGGCACGCTGCAAGGCGAGCGTGGCGCGCCGGCGTTGGTGCTCGACCCGGGCCCGGGACTCGGCCAGGGCCTGCTCTGCCGTGCGGTGTGCGGTGATGTTCTGGAACACCGCGCGGATCGCGATGACCTGACCGCGTGGGTCGAGCACCGGCTTGGCGATCACTCGAAGGTGCCGGACCGAGTCGTCGATCACGATCCGGTACTCGACGTCGACCTGGTCGGGCCGCTCCAACAGTCCACGCAGCAGGCCGGCGACGATCGGCAGGTCCTCTGGGTGCACGATCGGGGGATAGTCCTCCAGCGTCATGGGTCCGTCGGCGGCGTTGCGGTCGTGCATCTGGTAGAGCTGCTGCGACCAGATCACGGTGTTCGCATACAGGTTCCACTCACCCCAGCCGAGCAGAGCCATCCGCTCGGCCTCGTCCCACCTCCTGGCGTGGTCGGTGGCCGCACCGTGCAGCCGCCAGCCAACCAACACCAACCCGGATACGGCCTGGGCCCTGACGTCGACCGAGGTGGCGCGCAGCTCGCCCCGCTCCACCTCGTGGTAAGCGAACGTGTCCAGGTTGAGCGGCTCGCCGGTCTCGTCGACCTGCGCCAGGCTGTCGAACAAGCCGTTGCTGACCATGCTCGGATACAGCTCGAGCAGCGACCGTCCCTCGACCTCCCCGATGGATTGGCCGCGCAGCTGGGCGATCTCGATGTTGCAGCGCGCGATGCTGAAGTCCACGATCCGACTGTCGGAATCCCGCACCGGGGCCAGCAGCATCATCGGATTCGGCGCGCCGTCCAGGAGTGCCGGGACTCCATCCGGCAGCGCGGGAACCTGGTCGGCCAGCGTGGCCACCGGCGGTGGTCCGGCCGGCCTGCGCAGAAAGGCCTTGGTGTTGAACACCTGGAGGTCCTCGCCACGGCCGACCGGCGGCTGGGCCTTGGCCCCGTTGAACTCGCCGACGAGCAGTTCCGCCGCTTCGGCTACGCCCAGGTCGGTGTCGTGCGCGAGCTGGTTGAGATGGCCGAACGCATCGCTGAGACCGCATCGCAACCGCTCGGCCAGCACCCCGGTTGCCTGGTCGATGACCGCCTTGGTCCGCAACGCCCGGCGCAGCTCGTCGATCTCCACACGTAGCTGGTGCATGGTGGCTGCGCTGCCACGGTGCCGGCGCTCGGATCCTTGGGTGGGCACGGCCGATCCACGCGTTCCGTCGGAGCCCACCTGCATCGCCCCCTCCGGCTCGTCGGGCAGATTGTCCGCGTCGGGTAGCTTTGCGCGCACACAGCGTAGTCGCGTCCAGGTCAGCTGTCCGACGAATGCTGGGACTCGGTGTCCGGCAGGCGGGAATGTCGGTGCAAAGCGCTAGGTTGGACGATCATGCCCACGCCGCGATCGATCCAGCGCACCTACCTGTTTCTCATGCTCGGGAACACGCTGGCTGCCTCGCTCATCTGGGGGATCAACACCATCTTCCTGCTGGATGCGGGGCTGTCGAACCTGGAGGCGTTCGCCGCCAACGCGTTCTTCACCGCCGGGATGGTGCTGTTCGAGGTGCCGACCGGGATCGTCGCCGACACGGTCGGACGGCGCGCGTCCTATCTGCTCGGCACCGTGACGTTGAGCGCGGCCACGCTGCTCTACGTGCTGCTGTGGCAGCTGAAGGCGCCGTTCTGGCCGTGGGCCGCGGTCTCGATCCTGCTCGGGCTCGGGTTCACATTCTTCTCCGGAGCGGTGGAGGCCTGGCTGGTCGACGCGCTCAGCGCGAGCGGCTACACCGGCACCATGGAGGCGGTGTTCGGCCGCGGCCAGACCGTCTCCGGCGCCGCGATGCTCGTCGGTTCGGTTGCCGGTGGGTTCATCGCGTCGCTGACCAACCTCGGTGTGCCGTTCGTGCTGCGCGCCGTCATCCTGCTGGTGATGTTCGGCGTCGCGTTCCGGCTCATGCATGACATCGGCTTCACCCCGGACAAGGGCAGCCGGCCGCTGACCGAGGTGCGCAAGATTGCCGCCGCCTCGATCGAGTTCGGCTGGCGGGTCCCGGCGGTGAAGTGGTTGATGGTCGAGTCGCTGTTCATCGGCGGGGTCGCGATCTACGCGTTCTACGCCCTGCAGCCCTACCTGCTCGAGCTGTACGGCGACCCGGAGGCATACATGGTCGCCGGCCTGGTGGCGGCGATCGTGGCCGGGGCGCAGATGGTTGGCGGGCTGATGGCCTCACGGATCCGGGGGTTGTTCCACCGGCGCACCTCGGCGCTGATCGGCACTGCGGTGCTTGGTGCGGCCATCCTCGCCATGATCGGCACGTTCCAGCAGTTCTGGGTCGTGATCGCGCTGATCGTGGTCTGGGGGTTGCTGTTCGCGGCCTCGATGCCGATCCGGCAGACCTATCTGAACGGGCTGATCCCGTCCAAGCAGCGAGCCACCATCCTGTCGTTCGACTCGCTGATGTCCTCCGGTGGCGGGGTCTGGGTGCAACCGGCACTCGGCCGGGCCGCGGATGTCTGGGGCTACGGCACGTCCTACGTGATCGGGGCCGGCATCTCGGCAGTGGCGGTGCCCTGCCTGTTCCTGTCCAGGCGGGAGAACGCGCCCGCCGACGTGATCGAGGAGATTGGCGCGGCGGCGGACTCGCCTGCGGCACCGGACTCGCCGGCGCCCGGTGCGACCACGTAGCCGGCTGCGTGCCGGGCGCATGCCAGACTCGGTGCCGGGTCCGGTATCGCGATCTTCGAGGCGCCGGACGAGGTGGCCGCGCTGGCCGCGGTCCTGACTGCCGGTGGCGCAGCGGCTCCACGGGCAGAGGCGGTCACCGGGAGCTCCCCGCTGGCCGAGCCGGCCGCGTTCTGGGATGTGGTGCTCGGCACCGGCTACCGGGCCACCGTCGACGCGTTGGACGGTCCGGCTCGAGATCGGGTCCGCGAGCGGGTGGTGCGGCGGCTCGAGCACCGCGGGACTACCCAGTTCACGACCAACGTCGTCTACGGCGTCGCAACCAAGCCGCCCGGCTAGCCCGCACGGGTGCCGCCCGGCAGCCCCGACACGGCTAGGTTTGGCCGTATGCGATCCGCCAGCGCCGGCGCGCCGCGGCCAGGGAGCCAACCCTGAGCCCGGTAGACCGGCGACTCGGTGACACCGGGCGCCTCGACGAGGACGACGTCAGGGTCCGGGCGACCGGGCGTGGCACCCGACCGAGGACCCGGATCCGGCCCAGGCACGAGGATGCGACCGTCGGCTTCGTCGTGGCGGTGGACCGGGGCCGCTACACCTGCTTGGTCGACGGTACCGAGATCACCGCGATGAAGGCTCGCGAGCTCGGCCGGCAGAGCGTCGTGATCGGTGACCGGGTGGCCATGGTCGGCGACATCGCCGGGAATCCGGGTGCGCTGGCCAGGATCGTGCGGGTCGAACCGCGCACCTCGGTGCTGCGCCGGACCGCGGACGACGCCGACCCGGTGGAGCGGGTCATTGTCGCCAACGCCGACCAGCTGGTGATCGTGACCGCGTTGGCCAACCCGGAGCCACGACCACGGTTGATCGACCGCTGCCTGGTGGCCGCGTACGACGCCGGTCTGCGACCGCTGCTGTGCCTGACCAAGGCCGACCTGGCCTCGGCCGATTCGCTGCTGGAGATCTACGCGCCGCTCGGGCTGGACTATGTGGTCACCCAGCGCGGCCACGACCTCGGTCCGTTGCGGGAGCAGCTCACGGATCGGGTCAGCGTGCTGGTCGGCCACTCCGGGGTAGGCAAGTCGACTCTGGTGAACGCGCTCGCGCCGCAGGCCAAGCGGGTGACCGGGCAGGTCAATCCGGTCACCGGACGGGGCCGGCACATCTCGAGTTCGGCGGTCGCGCTGGAGCTGCCGGGCGGCGGCTGGGTGATCGATACGCCCGGCCTGCGCAGCTTCGGTCTCGCCCACATCGACTTGGGCCGGGTGATCCAGGCCTTCCCCGACCTGGAGGCGGGCACCGAGAACTGCCCGCGTTCGTGCAGCCACGACGAGCCCGAGTGTGCCCTGGACGCCTGGGTGGCCGAGGGCCACGCGGATCCGGCCCGGCTGGTCTCGCTGCGCCGGCTGCTGGCGGCCCGGACCGTGGTGGACTGATGACCACGCTCCGGCGTGCGGTGATCCGGGCCCGCGGCCATCCGTTGATCCGGGCCAGCCACGACAAGACGCTCGAGCTGACCACCGAGCAGGTCATGACGGCCCGGGCCACCTGCGTGGTCGGGGTACGGGCCGAGCTCGATCTGGTGGCGCTCGCGCTGCTGCGTGGCCGGGTGCGGCTCACCCTGAGCGCGGCCGGGCACCAGGTGACCGGCACCGCGACCATCAACCCGGAGCAGGCCATCGCCGGCCGGGTGGTGCTGCGGCGCAGTGACCAGACCGATCCGGACACGCTTGCCGTGCGGTCCAGCCTGACCGCACGCGAGCTCAGCCCGGAGCTCATCGCCGCTCTTGCCGGCGGGGACTCCACGGTAACGCTGACCGTGGAGGAGGTAGTCCCGCGGCAGGCCCTGGTGTTGCTCGGACCGCCGCGTCCCGGCGAGGCCACCGGACGGCGAAGCCTGCTGTGGCGGGCCGCCGACGCGGCCGTGGATCTGGCGGGGGAGACCGAGCCGGGCCGGGCCGCGCAGCGTGCGGCCGGGCTGGAGGTCGTGCGCGCCGGCGGCACCGTCGCGGCCAACGTCGGGTCGCCGGAAACCGCGGCACCAGCGGCGGCCGTGGAGTGGCTGTCCGCGGCGGCGGCTGCGGGCGCCAGGTTTGCTCCGGTGTCCGGCGGTACCGATCCACTGCTGGCCCTGGTCGCGGCCGGCCTGCCGAGCGCACCCGCGTTGTGGTTGGGCCGGCTGGATCGTCGCGCGGTGCGCCAACCGGAGACCGCGGCGCTGCTACGGAACCTGGCCGTGCCGGCGGTGCTTACGGTGCCGGTAGCCCAGCCCGAGCCGGTGCTGGACGCCATCGCCGCCACCTCGCCGGGTCGCCGAATCGCGGCGCCCGACGGCGAGCTCGACCTAGGACTCGGTCTGACCTGGACCACGGTGGAACACGCCGCAACCATGATCAAGCAGTGTCCCGACATGGACGCGCCCCTGATCTTGGCGGCCGTTCCGGGTGCCGACGCAACCCAGCTGACCGTGCTGGTCCGCGCGCTCGCCGAGGCCGGGATACCGGCCCGCACGCTGGCCGATGCGCTGCGGCCGGCCGGCGTGACCCGGCGCTGGATCTACGACACGCTGGCTACCCCGGATCGGTAGCCCGATCGGCGAGAATCCATCCATGCAGGCCGTCCGGGGGAAGCAGCTGGTCCGGCTGGACCCGGACGAACTGGACGAGTTGCGCGCGGCCAGCTCGCGGGTGGTGGTCGATGTCGGCACCGGGGATGCCAGGGCCGCCTACCGGCTGGCCACGGCGAACCCCGACTGGCTGGTGATCGGGTTGGATCCGGCCTGGCAGCGGATGGTTCCGACCAGCGTGCGCAGCGCGCGTAAGCCCGCCAAGGGCGGCGCACCCAACCTGGTGCTGATAAACGGCGCGGTCGAGACCGCCTCGCCCGAATTGGCCGGGATCGCCGACGAGGTCCTGGTCATCATGCCGTGGGGGAAGCTGCTGCGCGGCGTGGTGCGACCCGAGGCCGACGTCTGGACCGGGCTGCGGGAGCTGGCGAAACCGGGAGCGACTCTGGACATAACGGTCGGGACCAGCATCTGGAAAGAGCCGGTCCCAATCGAGATCAGAGACCTCCCGGAGCTCACGACCCAGCACGTCTCGAGCACGCTCGACCCGCAGCTGGCCGGCTATGGCTGGCGGGTCGTTGGTGCGGAGCTGCTGGTCGGCGACGGGTGGGAGCGGCTGCGCTCGTCGTGGGCGAAACGGCTCGGCTCGGCGCGGCCTGAGGCGGTCATGCATATCAGGGCAATTGCCATCGAAAAGTCTTGATTAAATCGTCGGCCGCCGCGGTGTTCACGCTCTTCCTCGGCCGCTTCGTCGCCGGCTTCACGATGGGCGCGGTGAAGGGCTAACGTGGCGCAAATGGACGCAACGGCACCGTTAGCCGCCGCGAAGCAGATCTACCGGGCTCATCCGACCGAGGCTGAAATCGCCGAAGTGCTGGCGATGCGGCTAGCCGCGACGGTCGGCACGCTCAACGAGGACGGCTCGATCCACCTGGCCTACGTGATCTTCCTGCACGAGGAGGGACGGCTGTATTTCGAGACCGCATCCATCACCCGCAAGGCCCGCAACGCGCAAGCCCGCGGGCGGGCCTCGATGCTGGTGCAGGGCCGCGCTTCCACCGGCACCAGCCTGATGGTGGCGGCCGAGGGGCTGGCCACGGTCATCACCGGGTCGCGGGCGCACGAGATCAACGAGCGGTTGCGGGCGAAATACATCAAGCCGGAGGCGCTGGACGGGGTCAACCAGGCCTGGGGCCCGCTGGACGATGTGGCGGTCGAAATCGATCCGCAGACCTGGCGATCCTGGACGTCGTCCCGTTCCACGAGCACACCAAGGAGTCGCTGACCGGCGACTACGACGACGCGTGGCTCTAGTCGGGTCTAGGGTGTGTCTCCCAAGTCGTCGGCGGCGCGGATCGCCGCCCAGGCGACGACCGGCTGCGTTGTCGAGAGTCGCCATAGCTCCACTATCGACTCCTCCT
>JAKEEW010000238.1 GCA_022616375.1 Sporichthyaceae bacterium | reverse complement strand
GAGAGTCGCCATAGCTCCACTATCGACTCCTCCTTCGCCTTGCCGGACGCCGTCTGGATCGCCGCCCGCATCCACCAAGACTTGGGAGACACACCCTAGCCGCGTGAGCCGAAGCGTGGGCATGCGTCCTGGCTGCGCGCTGCGGCGTATGTAGTACAGAACAGTGGGCGGCGGGCGGTCCCAACAGATCTTCGGGGACGGGCCGACCGTCGCCCACCGTTCGCCACCTACCGACCGCCGACGACCGACGCGGCCGGACACCGGGCACCGGGCACCGGGCCAGGTCAGCCGGCAGCCGGCTGGTGCGGCGCGCCAGTGGTCAGCACACAGACGGCCACCAGCGCCGCCAGCACGAGGGCAAGCGCCGGCAGGGTCGCCGGCCCGGCCAGCGGCGCGGCCAGGGCCAGCCCGACCGCCGCCAGGAATGCCCAGTTCTGCGCCGATCCCCGATGGTGCGGCCTGACTTGAAGGAACCAGACCGCGAAGAGGAACACGGCGGCCGGCACCGCGACCGCCGCGCCAGCCGCAGCCGGGGAGATGTGCGCGGTCCCGGTGATGTGGTCGACCTTCACCAGCAGCCCGGCGCCCATCGCCGCAGCCGACGCGAAGATCACGAAGTGGCCGTAGCCCCACAGGAACCCTTCCCGGTTCGAGACCAGGAACCGCGCCGCCGGTTGGTCGAAATACACCCACCACATCCCGAACACCACGACCAGCCCGGCTCCGGCCGAGATCAGCAACGCACGGGTGGCGCCGCCGGTGTCGAGCGCGGCCTGCACCGCAAGCGTGGCCGCGAACACGGTCTCGCCGAGCACGATCAGGGTGAACAGGCCGTACCGTTCCGCGATGTGCTCGGGGTGCCACGAGGTCCGGCCGGCCCGCTCCGCCCACAGCGGGACCAGCAGCTCCGCCACGATCATCAGCAGCAGCCAAGGCACCCGGCGCTCGACCGGGACCAGCAGCAGCAACGCCCATCCGATCATGCAGACGGTGACCCCGGCGGCGAACCGCAGCGCGGTGGTCCGGCCGGCCGGGTGGCCCAAGCCGGCCCGCAGCCACTGCGCGGCCAGCGCGACCCGCATCACCGCGTAGCCGAGCGTGACCACGGCGAAATCGGCGTCCTGGAACGCCCGCGGCACCCCGGCCGCCAGGATCAGCACGCCGGCGATCTCGGCGAACATGGCCAGCCGGTACGGCACGTCGTCGGTGTCGTAGGCCGAGGCGAACCAGGTCACGTTCATCCAGGCCCACCAGATGGCGAAGAAGACCATCAGATAACGGCCGTACTCCAGCTGGCCCTCACTGAGCTCGTGATGCAGCTCGTCGGCGGCCAGCGCGACCGCGACCACGAAACAGAGGTCGAACAGCAGCTCTAGCGGAGTAGCGCTGCGATGCTGCTCGGCGCCGTCTCTGGCTCGCATCGGGCGGTACCAGTCGGGGTTGGCGCCAACACCGGGGCGCCGGATCCGTACCATGGCGCCCATCATGGAGCAGCTCAGTATCTCTGGCGTCTACCTGCACGCCCCGCGATTGCACCGCGACGAGCGAGGGATGGTCCTCGAGGTGTTCCGGGCCGCTGAGCTGCACGGCGAGCTCGGCCACCGGTTCAGCCTCGCCCAGGCCAACCTGTCGGTCTCCCGTCGCGGCACGCTGCGTGGCGTGCACTTCGCCGACGTGCCGCCCGGCCAGGCCAAGTACGTCACCTGCACGCAGGGGGCGGTGCTGGACGTGGTGGTCGACATCCGGGTTGGCTCGCCCACGTTCGGCCAGGTGGACACGGTGGAGCTGGACGAGGTCAACCGGCACGCGATCTACATCGCCGAGGGTCTCGGCCACGCGGTGATGGCACTGACCGACGACGCGACGCTGCTCTACCTGTGCTCGCAGCCGTACGCGCCGCAGCGCGAGCACGGCATCCATCCGCTGGACCCGGCCCTGGACATTCCGTGGCCGGCCGGCATCGAGCCGGTGCTGTCGGACAAGGATGCGGCCGCGCCCAAGCTGGCCGAGGCGCTGGAGTCTGGGCTGCTGCCGGACTACCGGACCTGCCTCGACTACACCCGCTCGCTGCCCGGCTGACGGCTGGTTCCCGGGCAAGCGCCGAGGCAGGCCCGCCGGGCCAGCGGCGCGTCGCGTCGGCTCGGATCCAGGTGTGCCGGCTCAGATCCAGGTGTGGAACCACATCCGCTTGCGCCACTGGTCGGTCGGGATCTGGTCGGCGGTATAGATCGGCCAGAACCAGTAGAACGTCAGCAGCACAAGCAGGACCAGGCCACCCGCGATCCCGATCCCGAGCCCGCGCCGGCGCGGTGGGGCGTCGCCCGGGCCCATGATCGCGCCAAGCATCATGCTGGTGGCCAGCGCGGTGAACGGCACGAACACGATCGCGTAGAAGTAGAAGATGGTCCGCTCGGCGTAGTAGAACCACGGCAGGTAGCCGGCGACCAGCCCGCTCAGCACGGCGCCGGCGCGCCAGTCCCGGCGGGCCGCCCAGCGCCACAGGCAGTAGCCGATCGCGATCACGCCAAGCCACCAGAACGTGGGCGTGCCGATTCCGAGCACCGCCCGGCTGCAGCCGCCGGCCGCGTCGCAACCCGGGTCACCGGCGTTGATACCGGTATAGAAGAACGACACCGGCCGGGCCAGGACCAGCCAGCCGGCCGGGTGCGACTCGTAGACGTGCGGGTCGTCCAGGTCCCGATGGAAGCGGAATGCCTCGACGTGGTAGTGCCACCAGCTGCGGATCACATCCGGGATGAACGCGAAGCTGGTGGTCCGGTCCACGGCCCAGTCCCGGTAGTAGCCGTCGTCGGTGAAGAACCAACCGCTCCAGGACGCCACGTAGACCACGACCGCGATCCCGACGATCGCGCCGAACGCCGGCAGCGCATCTCTGACCAACGTGCCGCGCAGCGGCCAGCGCACTGCGATGGCTCGCCTGGCGCCCATGTCCCACAACACCGTGAGCAGCCCGAACACGGCGACGAAGAACAGCGCGTTCCATTTGGTGGCCACCCCCGCACCCAGACACACGCCGGCCGCCAGCCGCCACGGCCGGAACAGCAGCCACGGACCGAGCGGGTTCGTGCCCGGCGTCCAACCGGGTTGGGAGACCATCCGGGCCAACCGGGATCTGATCCAGTCCCGGTCCAGCAATAGGCAGCCGAATGCGGCCACGATCCAGAACATCAGGATGCCGTCGAGCAGCGCGGTACGGCTCATCACCAGCGCCAGCCCGTCCACCGCGAGCAGCAGCCCGGCCACGCATCCCAGCAGGTTGGACCGGGTCAACCGACGGCCGATCCGGGCCACCATGAGCACCGCAAGGGTGCCGAGCAGTGCGGTGACGAACCGCCAGCCGAACGGGTCGAAGCCGAACATCCACTCGCCGACCGCGATCATCCACTTGCCCAGCGGCGGGTGCACGACGTAGCTGGAGTGGTCGCTGAAGACGTCGAGGTTCCCGTCGAGAATGCGCTGGTTGGCCTGATCGGCAGCGATGTAGGCCTGCTCGTGACCGAACTTGAGTAGGGCGTAGGCGTCCTTCGGGTAGTACGTCTCGTCGAACACGAACGCCCTGGGCTGGCCGAGGTTGACGAACCGGAGCACGCCGGCCACCCCGGCGATCGCCAGCGGCCCGGCCCACCCGGCCCACCCTCCGCGCGGCATCGGCGGGTGTAGCCGCTCGGCCAGCGGCGGGAGGTCGGGGATGACCGTGTCGGCTCGGTGCCGGCGGATCGCCCTGGCGTGCCGCAGCCGCAGCGCCGGGACCCGCTCGGTGACCTGGCCGCCACGCCGCCCCGGCTCGGTGCCGCCCTCGGGCAGCTCGGTCATCGTCACCGCGCAATCGTACGAAGTCCGGATCGCGCGCTCGCGGGATCCACCAGCTCGATCTTGGTTAGACGCCAGGCGCGCCGGGTCGGTGCCGAATTGGTTGAATGGCGCAATGCCTAGCCCCACGGGACACGGCCGGCTGGTGCTGGCCGCCACCCCGATCGGTGACCTCGCCGATGCGCCGCCCCGGCTCGGTCAGGAGCTGGCCGCGGCCGACGTGATCGCGGCCGAGGATACCCGCCGGCTGCGCCGGCTTCTGGCCGCGCTCGGGGTCACCACCCAGGCCCGGGTGGTGTCCTACTTCGAGGGCAACGAGGTAGCCAGGACGGACGGCCTGGTGGAAGCCCTACGAGCCGGCCAGCAGGTGGTGCTGGTGACCGACGCCGGTATGCCCGCGGTGTCCGATCCGGGCTACCGGTTGGTCCGGGCCGCGATCGACGCAGGCGTTGCGGTGACCGCGGTGCCGGGCCCGTCCGCGGTGCTCACCGCGCTCGCGCTGTCCGGGCTGCCGGTGGACCGGTTCTGCTTCGAGGGCTTTCTGCCACGCAAGGCCGGCGAGCGGTCGGCGGTGCTGCGCTCGCTGGCCGCCGAGCCGCGCACGATGGTCTTCTTCGAGGCACCGCACCGGCTGGCCGCATCACTGGCGGCGATGGCCGACGCGTTCGGGCCGGATCGTGAGGCCGCGGTGTGCCGCGAGCTGACCAAGACCTACGAGGAGGTCCGCCGTGGTGGGCTGGCCGAGCTGGCCGAATGGGCCGGGCAGGCGGCTCGCGGTGAGATCACGGTAGTCGTCGCCGGACGGCCGGTGGCGGATCGGGCCAGCCACGAGCCGGGCGCGCTGGCCGCGCTGGTGCGGGACCGTGAGGCGGCCGGGCTTGCCCGAAAGGACGCAATTGCCGAGGTGGCCGCCGAGGCCGGCCTGCCCAAGCGGGACGTCTACGCCGCCGTGGTATCGGCCAAGCGCGGGGCCGGCCCAGCTTAGGCCGGGTCTGGCAAACCCTCGACCGGGGCTCACCGGACACGGCCTAGGATCAACCTCATGCCCGAAAGCCGTCACATCCTGACCGCGGTCGCCTGGCCCTACGCCAGTGGCCCCCGGCACATCGGGCACGTCGCGGGGTTCGGCGTGCCTTCTGACGTCTTCAGCCGGTATCACCGCATGGTCGGGAACCGGGTGCTGATGGTCAGCGGCACCGATGAGCACGGCACCCCGATCTTGGTCGCGGCCGACCAGGAGGGCAT
>JAKEEW010000237.1 GCA_022616375.1 Sporichthyaceae bacterium | reverse complement strand
GAGAGTCGCCATAGCTCCACTATCGACTCCTCCTTCGCCTTGCCGGACGCCGTCTGGATCGCCGCCCGCATCCACCAAGACTTGGGAGACACACCCTAGGCTCGGCCCGTGGCGCCGGCACAGCACTACTTCAGCGAGCAGCCGGACCCTCCGAGCGCACCGCGGACCATCCGGGTCAGGTTGCCCGATGTCGAGCTCGACCTGGTCGCCGACGCCGGGGTGTTCTCCGGCCGGCAGCTCGACACGGGCACCCGGATCCTGCTCAAGCACGCTCCCCCGCCGCCGGTCGAGGGCGACCTGCTCGACCTCGGCTGCGGCTACGGCCCGATCGCACTCACCCTCGCCCGGCGCAACCCGGCCCGTCAGGTCTGGGCGGTCGACGTCAACGAGCGGGCGCTGGCTCTGGTGGAGCGCAACGCCGCCGCGGCCGGGCTTAGCAACGTGACCGCGTGCCTACCCGACCAGCTCCCAGACCCGGTTCGGTTCGCCGCGATCTACTCCAATCCCCCGATCCGGATCGGCAAGCCCGCCCTGCACGCGCTGCTGCTGCGCTGGCTCGCCAGGCTGGCCCAGGACGGTGCCGCCTGGCTCGTCGTGCAGCGCAACCTCGGCTCCGACTCGCTGGCCCGCTGGCTGGCGGAGCAGGGCTACCCGACCCGGCGGCTGCACTCCGAACGCGGCTACCGGATCCTCGCGGTCGACCCGCGCGAACCCTGACGGCACCGCCCGCCGGTCAGCCAGGTCAGCTCGCCTGGACCCGCCTGGCGGCCCGCTCCAGCTCCTCGATCAGTGCGATCGTCTCCGGCTCCATCTCCACCCCGAGCTCGTCGTTGAGCGCGGAGAGCCGGTCCAGCGCATGCTGGATGCCGCCGGGGTTGTGCGCGCCGTACTCGGCGCGAAGCAGGTCCCGCCAGAGCAGCTCGGCTTCCGGCGCGGCCAGCAGGCCCTTGGTCGCGGCCCGCCGCGCGCTGTATGGATCCCGGGCCTCGAGCAACCGCACCGACAGCGCATGCGCCACGTCCACGATCGCACTGATCATGTCCTGCTTCAGATGCTCGGCCCAGGCATACCGGCGCGGGCTTACCCCGGCGAACGGTTGACCGCGGACCAGCTCGAGCGCCCCCTGCAGCTGCCCCACGCCGTCCGGGCCGGCCGCCATCCCGCGCCTGGCCAGCGACTTGAACCGGCGCCAGTCACAGGTGACCGTCGCGGCGAAGTTGTAGCCGTCGCTCTCGTTGACCATCGGGAGGTAGAAGGTGCCGTCCGGGTCGCGGCCGAACCAGCGGCGCAACCGGGACATCTGCGAGTTGCGGGTCTGCGCGTCCGTGCGCCGACCCGGCCACAACGCCTCGGTGACGCTGTGGTGCGCACTCCCCGGATGCAGCGCCAGGAACGCGGCCAGCTCGGTCAGGCTGGCCCGGCGCTCGCCGACGTCGCCGACCGCGTTCTTCACCAGGACCGGGCCGAGCACGCAGATCTGCGGCGCGGGCTGCACCGCCGGCACCGCGGGCGCGCCCTGCGCCGGAGTCTGGCTCCATGGCTCGGGTGCCAGCGTGGGCAGCTGCGTCGGCAACTCGGTCGATGCCGGCGCCGGCGGAGCCTCGGTCAGCAGCTGGGTCGGCGCCCCGCCCGAGGTCTGGCCGAACCCCGAATCTGGCCGGTCGACCGGAGCCAGGTAGTCGTGCTCGAAACCGTTGACCTCGGTCTCGATCGGCGGGGCGGCCGGGGCCAGGTCGAGCACCACGCTGCCGGCCCACGGGGATGCACCTTCGGGCTGCGGCGGTGGTGCCACCGACAGCGACGGCGGCGGTGCCGGTGGGTGCGCACCGAGATCCGGCTCGACCGGAACCTGCTCGCCCCAACCGCTCGGCGGGGTCGGCTCGGAGTCGTTGGCGGTCGCGAGCATCGCCACGAGATTGACGTAGTCGCCGTCCTCGAGCCGCTGCAGCCGCACCCGCAGCCCGGTGACCGGCAGCGCGATCGGCGTCCGGGTGGTGCAGTCCAGCATCCACGGGCCTGGCAGGTCCGCCTCGGTCGGGTTGCTGACCACGGCCGCGATGCTGGCCCTGGGCACCGCGGTGAGCAGCCCGGTGAACCGCTGCGCTGCCTCGGCGGTGACCGGCTCGGCGGACAGGATCACCCGTGGGGTCCAGGTATCCGCGGCCACTCCCTGGGTGCGGCTGTCCCTGGTGGAGAACGTGGCGGCGCCTTCGAGCACGCCGGCCACGTCGCCTGACCACCGTTCCAGCGCGTGCACCTCGTCGTCGAGCGAGTCGCTGTAGCTGAGCCGGTCCCCGTTGATCGCCGCGGGCAGGTCGGCACCCACCCCGACCAAACTGACCGCGAGGTCGTCGGCCCAGCGCGAGGTGGCCAGCTCAACCGCCATCGCACGCAGCACGGTCTCGGCGTCGTCGAGCTGCCCGACCAGCGACACCGCTCCGGCGCTCTCCAGGTCGATGAGAATGTGCCCGCCGTCCGGGTCGGTGCCCAAGGTGACCAGCGCCGGGTAGGGCGCCGGGATCTGGGCGGCGGACCGCTCGTCCAGCAGTCCTGGGTGGTCGGGCGGGCACAGCCATACCGAGAGGTCGTCCGATCCAGGCTCGAACGGTGTGGTCGGCGGCTCCGGGTCGGCCACGAACAGCTCCACGCCGTAGCGGCTGAGCCGGACCGCGTCCAGGTTCGGCAGCAACCCGCCGACCTTGGCCAGGTTCGCCGACAGCGTCCGCAGGGCCCGGTCCACCAGCTCGGCCCCGATCGGGTCCTCGCTGGCCCGCATGGCCAGCTCCAGGTCGCCGATCGGCGGCGGCGGCAGCTTGATCTGGCCGCCCGGCCGGCGCCGGCGCTGCTGCAGCATGCGCTTGAAGCCGAGCAGCCCGAGCACCCCGGCCGACAGCAGCGCGCCGTAGCCGAGCATGTTCAGCAGCTGGACGCCTTCCTCGTCGGCGACCTCGGCCGGCGTATCGCGCTGTTCGGTGGCCGGAACCGGCGACTGGGTGGGCGGCGGCGCGTTGGAGACCTCGGGGGTCGCGGCCGGCGGGGTGACGTGCGGCGGCTGGGCCGGCGGAGCGGCCGGCTGGGCCGGTTCTGGCTCGGTCACGGGCACCGGGGAACCGGCCGGGGCCGCCGGCTCGGCAGTGGGCGAGTCGGCCGGCGGCCGGTCCGGTGTCCCGTCACCAGTGCCTGGCGACGTGGCCGGGATGGGCAGCACGAGTTCCCACCCGGGATAGATAAGATCGGGGTCGGACAGGGTCCGCCCGTCCGGCTGGACCCGGTCCTGGTTGAGCCGGAAGATCACCCCGTACTGCTCGGGATCGCCGAGCTCCCGGTCGGCGATCTTTCCGAGCGTGTCACCCTCGCGCACCGTGTACACCGCAAGTCCGGCGGTCGGGTCGGTGCTGAACTGCGGTAGGTCGGAGGCTTCAGCCGGCATCCTGAGCACCCACCCCGGCTTGATCACATCCGGGTTGGTCAGCCAGGCTCCATCCGGCTGCACCTGGTCCCGGTTGAGTTCCCAGATCTCTTGGTAGCGCAGGCCGTCGCCGGCCAGGTAGCGCTCTGCGATGTCCCATAGGTTGTCGCCCTCGTGCACGATGTACTGCCGGAACGGCCCGGCGGCTCGTGCGGTCGACGGATCGGCCGCCACCCCGGCGGCGCCGAGCGCGGCGCCCTGGCTGCCGGCCAGGACCGCGGTCGGGTTCAGCGGGGCGCTCACCGTGGTCGCCGGACGCGCGGCCGGGTGGGTACCGGCCACCGCAGGAGTCAACCCGCTGCTGGTCACCAGCAGCAGCGCGGCGATGACCAGGCGGCGGGCCCAGGACTGGTTGAAGCCGGCCAGCGGGATCCGCCGGGCCGGGGTCCTGGCTCGGGACAACCCGGCCCGCAGCTCGACCAGCACGCACAACGTGAACTGCGCCCAGGCCAGCCAGGCCAGCGCGGTCAACACGTCGATGACCGGCCCCCAGCGGATCTGGCCCTGCAGCGCGGCCTGGATCTCCGGCCAGGTCGGCAGCTCGGCCGGCAGCGGCGAGCCGACCACGGTGACCAGCAGGTAGGGCACCCCACCCACCAGCGCCGCCAGGGTGGCGATCGCGAACAGCGCAACGATCCGCTGTTTGATCGCGGACCATCGGCTCTGCCGGCGCGAGAGCTTGTCGGGCTTCCTCCTCATCTACCCTCCCCGGTGATCCCGACCGCGGAGCGGGCCGCGCCCATTCCGGTCGTGGTCAGGCTGTTGACCCCGATCACGCCGAGTACCGCGGTCGGGGTGGTCACGGTGACCCGGACGGTGACCTGGTTGCCCGAGGTCTGCACCGAGCAGCCCGATCCGGGCTCGGCAACCGCCACGAACGAGCAGGCCGCCGATCGAGCTCGGCTGGGGTCGACGACGTCGACGGTCCCCGCGCTGTCCCGGTAGGCGGTGATGTCGAGCGTGTCAACCCCGACCCGGGCGGCTTGCTCGGCAATGTTGGCTGCCTTCTGCCGAGCTGCCAGGACCCGCCCGCCGTCGAGCACGAGGCCGGCGAAGCCGAAGAGCACCGGGGTAATCAGGACCAGCCAGATCGCGGTCGACCCGCGGTCGGGCTCCCGGACGGTGCGGAGCAGGCGGCTCATCCGATCCCCCGGAATCGCTCGAGTGGTGCGGTGGCGCTCGCGGTCATCCGCTTGGAGCCGGGCAGCATGGTGAACCCGACGTCGGACAGCCGGACCGTGCAGGAGACGGTGACCCGGACCGATCCGCCGGGGAACCACCGAGTGGTGTTGGTAGACACCGATACGCCGGTGGAGCAGTCGATGTTCTCCCCGGCCAGCGCTCGTTGCGCGGCCTGCTCCGCGGCGTTGGCGGCCGAGCCCGGGGTGCGGGTCAGGGATGCGGCCCGGGCCGCGTCCCTGGCGGCTCCGGTGACCTCGGCGCTGGTCTCGGCGACCCGGCCGAGCACCACGACGAGCAGCACGAACGAGACCACCACCGGGGCCAGCAGCACCATCTCGATGGTCGCGGTCCCGGTGTCCGGGTGGCGGCGCAGTCTCATGACGGGGGCACGAACTGCTCGATCGGGCCGGCGGACTTGCCGGTCACCTTCAACGTGAGCCCGGGCAGGACGTGCACGGCGTTGCCGCTGACCGTCACGACGACGCTGTTCACTCCCCTGATGACCTGGACGTTCGGGTTCTCCACGATCGGTCCGCCGATGGTGTCGATGAATGCGTAGGCCCGAGCGCGGGCCGCCGCCTCGGCCGCAGAAGAGCTGGTGTTGGCAGCTCGGGCGACCCGAGCGCCTTCCTGGGCGGCAACCGTGACCACGTGCCTGGCGTGGTACCAGAGCGCGAACTGGATCACCATGAAGATCATGAACGCGATGATCGGCGTGAGCAGCACTAGCTCCAGTGCGATGTCACCGCGGTCCCGCCGGGATGGTGGCGCAGCTAACCGCCGCCGCCAGTGACGGCGGCGGGTCTGCGCGAGGGATCTGCCGGTCATCTGCCGCCTACGGGGTGGTCAGGTCAAGCGAGTTGGCCTTGGTCTGCATCTTGGCCAGCAAGATGGCGCCGACCGCGAGCACGAT
>JAKEEW010000236.1 GCA_022616375.1 Sporichthyaceae bacterium | reverse complement strand
GCCCGACCCGAAGCATCGCACCCGGGCAGACCGCCGACCTGCCCGAACGGGAAGCCCTGGACCTGATCGCCGCCGGGTTCGCGGTCGCCGCGGCCGGCGAGGACACCCCGACCAGCGCGGCCGCCGGCCGGGCCAAGGCGGCCAAGGCCACCGCGGTCAAGAAACCCAAGGTCAAACCCTCCGGCGGGAAGGGCGGGAACCCGAAAGGCACGGGTGCGGGCTCAGCCGGCAAGGGCACGGCCAAACCTCCGGCTGGGCAGCCGGCCACCACACCCGCCGACGGGCCGGGCGCGTCGACCGGGCCCGGTGGCCAGGACGGCTGACCAGGCGGCGCCGGTCGTCGCCGGGCCGTGCAGGTGGGGAGAGGGGTAGCCGATGGCGTTTGTGACTGTGGCCGAGTTCGCCGCCTACCTGCGCACCACGTTCGACGCGGAGGAGACGGTCACCGCCCAGCAGCTGCTCGACGACGCCACGGCGGACATCGAGACCGAGGCCGGGCAGCCCCTGCAGCAGTCCATCGACACGGTCACCATGGACGGCAGCGGCACGCACAAGCTGGTGCTGCCACGCTGGCCCGTGACCGCGGTCACCTCGGTGAAGGTGACCGAGGACGACGGTGAGGTCAAGACCCTGGTCTTCGACGACGACTACACCTGGTCGGCCAGCGGGATCCTCACCCGCAAGACCGCGCTGTGGCCGTGCGGGGACCGGTCGGTGGAGGCTGTGGTCACGGCAGGTTATGCGGTGATCTCCACCGACCTGAAGCGGATCTGCCGCCGGCTGGCCGTGGCCGCGTGGGAGAACCCGGCCGGCGCGGACTCGGAAGACCTAGGCGACCGGCGGGTGCGCTGGCACACCGCCGGGGCGGAGCTGTCCGAGTCGGAGAAGCGCACCATCGCCCGCTACGCCCGCTGACATGGTCACCCACCGGCTGAACCGGCTGCTCGAGGTGTGGCGGCAGGTGCCGATCGACGACGGGATCGGCGGGCAGTCCACCCAGTGGACCCACATCGGCACCGTGCGCGCCCAGGTCAGCCAACCCTCGGCCCGGGAACGCGTGGTGGCCGAGCAGGCCGGCTCCCGCCACGACCACATCATGCACTTGGCACCAAGGGCCGATGTGCGCCGCGGCGACCAGCTGCGCGGCGACGGCCAGGCGCTGACGGTGGTGTCGGTGCTCGCCCCGTCCCGTCCGGTGTACCTGCGCGCCGAGTGCTCGCTCGACCAGGCCGGGGAGTAGCCATGCCGCGCAAGGTGAAGATCCGCGGGCTGCGGGAGCTGCAGCGGGTGTTGGACCGCCTGGCCGGCGACGTGCGGGACGCGGCCGCGGACGCGGTTCGGGAGGCCGCCGAGGCGGTGCAGCGCCGCGAACAGGCCACGGTGGCCACCGACACCGGCACGCTGCGCGACGGGATCGAGATCCGCTACTCCGACGACGGGCGCACCGCCGAGGTCGGCGTGTTCGACCCGGACCTGTACTACGCCGAGTTCGTCGAGTACGGCACCTCCACTGCACCCGAGCAGCCGTTCGCCCGCCCCGCCGCCGAGGCCGCCCGGACGGAGTTCCCCGGCACCGTCACCGACGTGGTGCGTCGCAAGGCGCTGCCGTGATCGAGGCCCGGCTGGCCGCGGCCGCGGTACAGGCCGCCCTGTACGCCCGGCTCGCCGGCGACCCCGAGCTGGCCGGGCTGGCCCGCGGCTACGACCACGTACCCGAAGGCGCCGCCCACCCGTACTGGACGGTCGGCGAGGCGATCGAAACCCCGAACAACCACCACGGCGGGTTCGGCCGGCAGGTCCTAGCCACCGTGCACGTGTGGTCGACCTACCGCGGCTACGCCGAAGGGCTGGCGATCGCCGCGCGGATCGTCGCCCTGCTCGACCACCAGCCGCTGACCATCGCCGGGCACCACACCGTCGCAGTGCGGCACGAGCTCACCCAGACCCTGCGCGACCCCGACCCGGACATCCGCCACATGCCCGTGCAGTTTCGCATCGTCACAGAACAAAAGGAGTAACCCACCATGGCCGGAATCGACGCGTTCGGCACTGTGCTGAAGCGGGGCGACGGCGGCAGCCCGGAGAACTTCACCGCGATCGGGCGCAGCACCTCGATCAGCGGGCCCGGGCTGTCCAGGGAGACCCTGGATGTCACCGCGCACGACAGCCCGGACCAGTGGCGGGAGTTTCAGGGCGGGCTGCGCGACGGCGGCGAGCTGACCGTGGACATCAACTACGACCCGACCGCGCACG
>JAKEEW010000235.1 GCA_022616375.1 Sporichthyaceae bacterium | reverse complement strand
GCACCGGCTCGCTCGAGGGCACCGGCTCGCTCGAGAGCACAGACTCGCCCGGCAGGGTCGGCTCGACGAACACCGGCCGGTCCGCGGCGGGCTTGCTCGACCGGGCGGCCCTCTTGGCTCCGGTCGCCTTCGCAGGTGCCGCGGGTGCCGCGGTTGCCCTACCGCGCTCCCCAGCCGCCTCGGCCGGCGCGGCGATCTCGGTCGGTTCGGCGGCCTTTGCCGGCCCGGCAGTCTTCGCCGACTTGGCCCGCGGCGCCCGCTTTGGCAGCGGGGCCGGCTCGGACTGCCCAGTCGATCCGGTCGGTGCGGTCGCACTGGCGGCCGGCCGGGCGGGAGACGCAGCCCGCTTCGTCGTCCGCTTCTTAGTCCGTGCGTCGGCTGCCACCGCGGCCGGCTCGCCCGTTGTGTCCGCGGCGGACTCGGCCGGCGGGTCCACGGCCGGCTCCACGAGCGAGAATAGGTCGGGCTCCCGGTCGTCGGCCCGGGCCGGCCGGGTCGATGCGGTGCCTCCGGACTCGAGTCCCTCAGCTCCGGTCTGGCGCGGCACGCCCGCGCTCGGCTCGGTCCCGGCCTCGGCCGATCCGTCGGTCAGCTCCCGAGTTTCGCTCACGTCATCGGCCCCTTAGCTCACGAATGCGACGTCGGAGACCAGCCATCGACCGTCGGCCCGCTGCAGGTCGAGCTGCATCCGGTAGTGCTGGATGGATCCGCTCAGGTTGGTCGCGCTGGTGGTCCGGCTGTTGGCGGCCACGAAGACCCGAGCCGCCTTGGGCGAGACCGACACGATGCCGGCCTCCAGGACGGTGCCCTGCGAGCTCGACCGGGAGCTGGAGATCAGGGTCTCCACCTGCTTGAGCCGGGCGGCATAGCTGTCCTTGAACTGACCGACCGACATGGCGAGCAGCCGGCCCGAGTTCTGGTCCAGGTGGCGATAGTCGACCGTGGTCAGGTAGACCGCGGCCGCCTTGGCGGTATCCAGCGCGGCGGCCCGGCGAGCCTGATCGGCCTCGGCACGTTCGACCCGTACTCCGAACATGATCCCCACGAACGCGAGCGCGACGCAGATCACTGCGAGGGCGGCCGGGAGCATGCCGTCGGTCCGCACGGGCGGCGCCATCCGTCCAGCCACTGTCGTCTCCGCTCTAACCAGCAGGTGGGTACGGCTGAAAACGACTGCCGGAGGGGCGGGTTACGACGTGCGGGGCCTGGCACCCGGGCGCAGCAACCGAGGCTGGCCACCGAGGCCAAACCGGAGCCGGATACGCAACTGGGCGGGTCCCCCGAATTCGGGAGAACCGCCCAGCAGCGTGCGCGAGAGGCGCGGGAGTTACTTCATGGTGACCGTGGCGCCGACGCCCTCGAGGGCAGCCTTGGCCTTCTCCGCGGTCTCCTTGTTGACCTTCTCCAGGACCGCCTTGGGCGCGGCCTCGACCAGGTCCTTGGCCTCCTTCAGGCCCAGGCTGGTCAGCGCGCGCACCTCCTTGATGACCTGGATCTTCTTCTCGCCGCCAGCCTCGAGGATGACGTCGAACTCGTCCTGCTCCTCGGCGGCCTCGGCCTCGGCCGGAGCGCCCGGAACACCAGCGGCGGCGACCGCGACCGGAGCGGCGGCGGTCACACCGAAGGTGTCCTCGAACTGCTTCACGAACTCCGACAGCTCGATCAGGGACATGTCCTTGAACGCGTCCAGGAGCTCCGTGGTGCTGAGCTTCGCCATGTCGGCGGTTTCCTTCCCTTGCTTACGGCTGATGCCGGTAGTGGTTGGCCACCGGCTGGTGCCGGTAGTGGTCGGTTCGGGCAGCTAGCCCGCGGTGGACTCGCCGGCGTCGGCCGCCGGCTCGTCGGTTGCGGCCTCGGCCACCGGCTGGTCGGCTGAGGTGTCCGCTGCGGCCGCGGGAGCCGGGGTGCCGGCACCGCCGCGCAGGATGCTGGGGTCCTCGGCAGCCTTCTGCCGCAGCGCCTCGGCGAGCCGGGCCATCTGCGACAGCGGCGCCTGGAACAGCGAGGCGGCGCCGGACAGGGACGCTTTCATCGCTCCGGCCAGCTTCGCGAGCAGTACCTCGCGAGATTCCAGGTCGGCCAGCTTCTTGAACTCGTCGGGCGAGAGCGGTCGGCCGTCGAGCAAGCCGCCCTTGATGACGAGCAGTGGGTGTGCCTTGGCGAAGTCGCGCAGTCCCTTGGCCGCCAGCACCGGGTCGCCCTTGACGAAGGCGATCGCCGACGGGCCGGCAAGCAGCTCGGTGAGCTCCTCGTAGCCGGCCTCCTTGGCCGCAATCTTGGTCAGCGTGTTCTTCACCACGGCGTAGTGCGCGTTCTCACCGAGCGATCGCCGCAGCTCCTTGAGCTGGGCGACGGTGAGCCCGCGATACTCAGTCAGCACGGCCGCGCTCGAGCTGCGGAACTCCTCCGCGATCTCGGCAACGGCGGCTGCCTTGTCAGCCCGCGCCATGGGCCTCCTTTCAGGGGCAAGTCGCCCGATCCCGAACACGCAAAACGCCCCGGCGCAGGCGCACGGGGCGGTCGATGAGCAACCACTGATCGAAGCACCTGCGCGGGCCGCCCGCTGAACGGGACCTTCGGCCACCCCGGAGGGTGACGACCGGCGGTCTTTGGCAGAGGCCAGAGTACGGGCCGGGGCGCGCGCCCGGCAAATCCACCCCGCGACGGGCGGCGCGGGCGAGGTATGGGGCGCCGCGAGGGGCCGCTCCGGGCTCCCCGGAGCCGATACCTCTGCCTCCCGACCGGTCCAGCTCAGCTTCGAGGGCTTAG
>JAKEEW010000234.1 GCA_022616375.1 Sporichthyaceae bacterium | reverse complement strand
CGCAGCTGTGCCTCCTGGAACTCCGGGTCGTTGCGGAGCTCTTCGAGATCCTCGCCGCGCATCGGGGAGAACTCCTCGCACGCTTCCAGCGCTTCCCTGGTCTCCGGGTCGGGCCCGTCTCCGCTGCCGCGGAGCTGGAGGCCGAGCTCGCCGTTCTCGCCTGGATCTTCGACGTCGAGGCCGTGCTCGCGGAGGCATTCGGTGAACTGCAGCATCTGCTCCTCGCGATCCTCCCGGGAGCTCGCCGTGTCCGAACCGGTAGCGCCGGCCGCGTCGCCGGCGCAGCCGGTGAGGCCGGCTAGCAGGAGCGGGACCGCTACTGCTATCGCGATCTTCGCGGGTCGCATGATGATCTCCTTCCGGCCGCCGGCCGTGTGCCGGCGACCCGTACCGGATTGCATCGTGCGACCGGTAGGTCGGGCGTAAGCCCGATCACTTATTCGGTCCTTACCGGCAACGTTGTCAGAATGGACGGGCCAGGCCTGGCCCAAGATCGGGAACAGCGGGGGGGTGCGCGGTGCGGCAATGGAGGCAATGACGTGCGGGTATTGATCGCCGAGGACGAGCGGTTGCTTGCCGACACGATCGCGATCGGGCTGCGGCGCGAAGCGATGGCCGTCGACGTGGTCCATGACGGCGAGTCGGCGCTGGAGCGGCTCGGGATCAACGACTATGACGTTCTGGTGCTCGATCGGGATCTGCCGGTCCGGCACGGTGACGAGGTATGCCGGCCGGTCGCCGGTAGCGGTGCCGAGGTCCGGGTGCTGATGCTGACCGCCGCCGCCGACGTGCCCGAGCGGGTTGCCGGGCTCGGCCTCGGCGCAGACGACTACCTCACCAAGCCGTTCGCGTTCGCCGAGCTGATCGCCAGGGTCCGGTCACTGAGCCGGCGAGCCCGGCCGGCCGCTCCTCCGGTGTTGCGCCGGGCCGGGCTCACCCTCGATCCGGCCCGCCGCGAGGTGTTCCGGGACGACCGCTACCTCCCGCTGGCCAACAAGGAGTTCGCCGTTCTCGAAGAGTTGCTGCGGGCCGATGGCGCCGTGGTGAGCGCCGAGACGCTGCTCGAGAAGGCCTGGGACGAGAACATCGACCCGTTCACGAACGTGGTGCGGGTCACCATGATGACGCTGCGCCGTAAGCTCGGCGATCCGCCCGTGATCGTCACCGTGCCGGGAGCGGGGTACCGGATCCCGTGAACATGCGCCTCCGACCGACCGTGCGGATCAAACTCACCGCGCTCTACGGCGGCATGTTCTTTCTCGCCGGGCTGATCCTGGTCACGTTGACCTACCTGCTCATGCAGAGCTCGCTGGAGCGGCGCCCCAGCATCGGCGAGCGGATCTTGGTAGCCAACCCCGGCGGCGCCATCGACCCAGGCACCGGCGTGCTGCCCGGCAGCGACGGCACGTTCGTCCGCTCGATCAACGGCCAGCCGCTGACCGCGGCGACCGCCAAGGAGGTCTTCGAGCGGATCCAGGCGGCCGAGCGGCAGGAACGCGAGAGCACCCTGAACGACCTGCTGACCTGGTCCCTGATCGCGCTTGGGCTGGTCGGCGTGGACGCCACCGGCGCGGGCTGGCTGGTTGCCGGGCGGGTGCTGCAGCCGCTGCACGACATCACCGCAACCGCCCGCCGAGTCGCGGATCGGAGTCTGCACGAGCGGATCGCGCTGCAGGGTCCGCAGGACGAGCTCAAGGAGCTGGCGGACACGTTCGACGCGATGCTGGCCCGGCTGGACGCCGCGTTCGCCGGCCAGCGCCGGTTCGTCGCCAACGCCTCGCACGAGCTGCGAACCCCACTCGCGGTGAACCGGACCCTGCTCGAGGTCGCGCTGGCCGACCCGAACGCGTCGACCGAGCTGCGCCAGCTGGCGACCAGCCTGCTTGGCACGAACGCGCGCAACGAGCAGCTGATCGATGGCCTGCTGCTGCTCGCCCACGGCGACAACCAGCTCACCGAGCGCAAGCCGTTCGATCTGGCCACGATCAGCCAGCATGTGCTCACCCTGGTCGAGCCGGAGGCGATCGAGGCCGGGGTGACGCTGCGTTCGAAACTGGCGCCGTCACCCGCGCTGGTCGATCCGATCCTGATCGAGCGGGTCGTGCTCAACCTGGTGCACAACGGCATCCGCTACAACGACCGGGATGGCTGGGTGTCGGTGGCCACCGGGCCGGCCGGGCTGGTCGTGACCAACACCGGGCCGGTGGTGGCGGACTACGAGGTGGACTCGCTGTTCGAACCGTTCCGGCGGTTGCCCGAACAGCGCGCGGTTCAGCGCCGGGGAGCCGGCCTCGGGCTGTCCGTCGTGCGCTCGATCGTGGTCGCTCACGGCGGCTCGGTCACCATCACCCCGCGACCCGGAGGTGGGCTGGTGGTCACGGTCCGGCTCGGCTCCGCGTAGGGTCGGACGATGGACGATCACCTGCTGGCGCACGATCTGGCCGGCCGAGCCGGCGACCGCCTGCTGGCCCTGCGCGAGCAGCCCGACGTGCTCGATGTGCGCGCGGCCGGCGATCGGAGCTCGCACGAGTTCCTGGCCGCCGAGCTGGCTTCGGCCCGATCCGCGGACGCGGTGCTGTCCGAGGAGGCGGTCGACGACCGGTCCAGGCTGGCCGCCGACCGGGTCTGGATCGTCGATCCGCTGGACGGCACCAGGGAGTACGGCGAGCCGGGCCGCACCGACTGGGCCGTGCACGTCGCGCTCTGGGAGCGCGGCGAGCTGACCGCGGGGGCGGTCGCCCTCCCGGCCCAAGGCCGGGTGCTGTCCACCGCCGAGGTGCCGACCGTGCCGGCCGCCGATGCCGGCCGGATCCGAATCGCGGTCAGCCGGACCCGGGCACCGCTGCTGGTCACCAAGCTTGCCGAGCTGGTCGACGGTGAGCTGATGCAGATCGGCTCGGCCGGTGCGAAGGTCGCCGCGGTCATGCTCGGCCAGGTGGATGCCTACGTGCATGCCGGCGGGCAGTACGAGTGGGACTCGGCCGCGCCGGTGGCGGTGGCGCGGGCGGCTGGGCTGCACACATCGCGGCTGGACGGTTCGCCGCTGCGCTACAACCAGCCCGATCCGTTGTTGCCCGACCTGGTGGTGTGCCGGCCCGAGCTGGCCGAGACGTTGCTCGACGGGTTGGCCAGGGTCGATCGCTGAGGCTGGCCGAAGTCCTTGACGCCACTGGTGGGCTGGGTCAGAGTTAGCACGATCAAAGCGCCTGCTGGGGGGACACATCATGCGGCGAATGATGCTGATTGGCGCCGTGCTGGCGGCGATCTCTGCGGTGCCGAGCGCATTACCTGCGGCCGCATTTCCCGGTGACACGGTCGACGAGATCCACTGGGGATACGGGGAGAACCCGTCCGAGGTGGTGCTGCACTGGCGCGGTGCCGAGACCGTGGTGCACCTGGGCACCACCACCGGCTACGGCCGGCAGGAGACCGCGACCGCACCGGCGATCCTGCCGGTCGACAATGCCGGCCCGTTCCGCGAGGTCCGCATCACCGGACTGCTGCCGGACACCGTCTACCACTACAAGATTGGCGCGGCCGGGCTCGACCACACCCTGCGGACCAGGCCGAGCTCGGACTTCACCTGGGTCGACATCGGCGACACCGCGGCCACGTTGTGCAAACCGTGGGTTGGTGCCCTGCACACCCAGATCGCCGGCCTGGCGCCGGATGTGGTAACCCACGGCGGCGACATCAGCGAGGCCAACTACTGCAGCGCCGCCGGCGTGCACTCCTACTACACCGACCAGGAGGCCTGGTCTACCGGCGCGGCCGACCATCCGGTCTGGGGCAACCACGAGTACGGGCAGCCGCTGATCCCGCCGGCCGCACCGGGTACGCCGCGGGACTCGCTGGCCAACTACAAGGGCCGGCACGCGGTCGTGCACCCGCAGACCGTGCCGAACGACACCGCGACCAAGACCGGCCACCCCGGCTGCCCGCCGCCGGCCGGCGGTAGCGGCAACGGTTGCCGGGGCGAGGACTGGGGCTGGTTCGACGTCAGTGGAGTGCGTTTCATCAGCATCCCGGAGCCGTGGCCCGGCGCGCTGGCCGACTGGCAGACCAAGGCCAACACCATCATGGCGGCCGCCCAAAACGACGCCACCATCGACTTCATCGTGACCTACGGGCATCGTCCGGCGTACTCCAGCCAGATCACGAACGCGGCCTGGCCGGAGACCAAGTCCGCGATCGACGCGCTCGGCGACCTGTACAGCCCGGCGGCCAGGGCGGACGGCAAGTACGTCCTCAACGTCGGGCACCACGTGCACGGCCTCGAACAGTTCTCGCCGCAACACGGTGTCGTGCACGTGGGCAACGGCGGTGGCGGTCAGGGCCTGACCACGTTCGAGAACAACACCGCACCCGGATCACTGTGGAAGCTGCGGCACATGGGGCTGCTCCGCGGCAGCTACGACGCGACCGAGTCCCGGCTGACCGTGCAGATCATCTGCGGCCCCGAGTTCCCCAACCCCAGGGACGCGTGCACCCAGGGCACCGTGCTGCGAACGATGGTGTTCGACGCCGAGGGCGACCCGCCGCCTCCGCCACCACCGCCACCACCGACCACGCAGTGGATCACGAACCCGAGTGTGGAGGCCAGCCTGACCGGCTGGTCCGGCAGCTACGGCGCCAGCCCGACGATCGCGCGGGTCAGCGGTGTGGCCCAGGACGGCACCTGGTCGATCCAGGTGACCGCAACCTCGGCCGCCGCGACCGGCGCCGGCTTCAACGACAACCCGCGCTGGGTGCTGTCCACCATGGCCGGTAAGGCCTACACCGCTTCGGCCTGGGTCAAGGCCGGCGCGGTAGGCCAGCGGCTGGTCGTGCAGCTCCGGGAGTGGAATGGATCAACGCTGGTCAACACGGTGCGCGGCGAATGGGTGGCCACCGACACGAACTGGCACCAGGTCTCCGCGGTGCTGACCGCAGCCGGTAGCGGCCGCAACCTGTCGATGGCCGTGTTCGCGGCCAACCTGGCCGCGCCGGCCAGCTTCCACGCGGACAGCTTCTCGCTGACCTCACCGAACTGACGGCTACCCGACGAGCGAACGGAAACCATAAGGTCAGCCATGGTCATGAATCGGACCCTTGGACTGGGGCACGGCAGCGCGTTCGGCGAGCGCGGTATCGCCAAGCGGCTCGGCACGCTGAGCCGGCATACCGAGCTCTCCGGACGCCGGCTGCTCGACATCGGTTGCGGTGACGGCACCTACACGATGCGCCTGGCCGGCGCGTTCGAGCAGATCGACGCGATCGACATCCAGACCGACCGGCTTGCCATGTTCCGGCAGCGGCTGGCCACCGACCCGGCCCTGCACAAGATCACGGTTCGCGAGCTCTCGGTCACCGACCTGGACTACCCGGACCGCACGTTCGACCTGGTCACCGCGATCGAGGTCGTCGAGCACGTAGCGGAGCTCGAGTTTGCGCTGCGCCAGGTGCACCGGGTGCTGGTGCCGGGCGGCCGGTTCGCGCTGACCACGCCGAACCGCTGGTTTCCGTTCGAGACGCACGGCTTCCTGATCCGCGGCAAGCGGTACGCACCCTCTCGCGGGCCGTTCCTGCCCTGGCTGGTGCCGCTGCACAAGCGGCTGGCCGACGCCCGCTCGTTCACCGCCCGCAGCCTGTCCCGGCAGCTCCGGCAGGCCGGGCTGGAGCCGATCGCGGTGGACTACATCATGCCGCCGTTCGACCGGTCCGGCCTCGGCCGGCGGATCCGCCCGGTCACCGACGCGATCGAGCGATCACCGCTGAAGTTCTTCGGCATGGCGCTGGTGGTCGTGGCGCACAAGCCCGGCTAGCTCAGCGCGGCCTCGGTCGGCGTCGGTGCCAGCGCGCGGCGGCGCCGGATCGCGGCCAGCCCGAGCGACTCGCGCAGCCGCCACAGCGACCAGAGGTAGCCGGACCCACCCGCCAGCACGGTCAGGCCGATCGCGACCGGCCCGCCGATGGTCTCGTCCAGGGCCAGCCCGAGCACTCCGAACCAGGCTCCGGCCAGTACCGCCACCTGCAGCAAAGCCCGGCTGGTCGCCCGGATCCGCAGCTGCCGGCGGACCTGGATCACGGTCAGCAGGTTGCGGGTCCAGACCGCGGCCACCCGGGCCGCGGCCGCGGCGAAGATGCCGTGCTCCGGGATCAGCAGCACGCACAGGGTCAGGTTGACCCCGAGTGCCACGAACGCGTTGACCATCGAGGTGGCGCTGCGCCCGGCCATCTGCAGCAGCACGTCCAGCGGCCCTTTGCCGGTCGCCAGCAGCATGGACAGACTCAGCAGCACCAGGCTGGACGCTCCGGCCACGTACTCGCTGCCGAACACCCCGGCCAGATCCTCGGCGAACACCGCTGTGGTCAGGTAGATCGGCCAGGCCAGGGCGACGAACCAAGCGGTGATCCGCTTGAACACGGTGCCGGTCACCGCGTGGTCCTCGGCGGCCAGCAGCGAGGCCAGCCACGGCTGGATCACCTGTTGTACCGACTGCATGGCCAGCTGCCCGACCACCAGGAACCGGGTGACCGCGGTGTAGATGGCGGCGTCGCGCGGCCCGCGCAATGCCGCGATCAGCACGATGTCGGCGCGCTGCAGGGTGACCTGGCACACCCGGACCAGCCCGATCGGCACCGCGTAGCGCCAGAACCCGATCCGGGTCGCGGCCGCGTCCGCCGCATCCAGCACCGATTCCTCAACTCCCGCGGTGCCGGACCTGCGCAGCTTGCGCAACGCGGCGGCCGCCGCGGCCAGCCCGACCAGATACGGCGCCGCCCAGGCCAGCGCGAGCCAGCTGATCCCGGCGCTGGCGATCGCTACCGCGATCGCCGCGAGTGGCTGCAGGGCCGGCCGGAGCATCCGCTCCACCAGAACGGTCGGGCGGATCACGCCGAATCCGCGGGTGGCGGCCAGCAACAGCTCGTAGCAGGCGGCCACCGGCAGCGCCACCGCAAGCACCCGCAGCACGCCCGCGGTCTGCCCGGCGAGTTCCGCGCCCACGATCAGCTCGGCCAGCCTCGGCGCCGCCAGGAAGCTGCCGGTGGCAACCAGGGTGGCCGCGCCCAGCACTCCGATCAGACCGGTGCGCAGCACGGTCGGCACCTGCTCGTCCTCACCCCGGGCGCGGGCCCACGCGATCGAGCGCACCAGGGCCTGATCGGCACCCGCTTCGACCAGCGCGAGCAGGATGAGAAACACCGAGGTGAGGGCGAAGAACGCGCCGGCCTGCTGAGCCGGGTAGACCCGGGCGATGATCAGGACGAGCGAGAAGGTGAGGACCGTGCTGACCCCGGTGCCCACCAGATTGGCGGCGCCGCTGCGGGCAATGCGCGCCATCGTGCTTCCGACCACCGCTTCCTGGCCGGACCCCCCCGGCGTGCTCATCGCGGTGGTGGCGCTACCGGCACCTGGGATCGGCCGACCGCGTCCGAGGTGTCCGCGGCGTCCTTCGACTCCGCCGGCTGGCTCGAGCCGGCCGGCTCTGGCGGTTTGATGGTCAGCTTCGGCAGCATCACGGTCGGCGCGTCGGCGTGCGCCGAGTCATCGGCGGCCCGCGCCGGAGTGTCCGCGGGCGTGGACTCGGCGGTCCCGTTGGAGGGCGAGGCGGCCGCCGGCTGGGACGGTCGCTGCAGCACCGGGGCACGCCGCGGCGGCTGCAGCGTCGTCGGCGGCTGCACCGGCTGGAGCTGATGCGCATCCGAGGACGTCGACCGGCTCCCCGACGGCGCGACCGGGGCCGACCCGGACGGATACGAGGCCGTGCCGGCCCCGGACCCCCCCGACGCCGAGGACGACGCCGAGGACGACGGCGAGG
>JAKEEW010000233.1 GCA_022616375.1 Sporichthyaceae bacterium | reverse complement strand
TGCCCGTTCACCCCGGGGGTTGGGGTGTCCGGGGTGCAGTTCTCCCTGGACGGTGGCAGCAGCTGGGTGCAGCCCGCCTACACCGGGTTCTCCGCTCGGGGGTGCCTGGGCCCGGCGGCGTGCGTGCCCGACCCCGCGGGCCCGATCGGCACCCTGCCGTGGTATTTCGAGAACAACATGGTCTCCAACGGTGACCCAATCGTGGTGTTCGGGCCGCGCCCGGACGGCAGCGGCGGGTTCTCCTGGGCCAACGGCTCCCGGTTGTACTACGGCAACATCGCGACCAACTTCCCCGGCGCGGAGGGATTCAACGGTCAGGCGGCGATCGCGGTGTCGCGCACCGACGATGTCGCCGCCGCCGCGGCGGGGGTCAAGACCGCGTGGCTGGATCCGGTAGTGGTCACCAAGCAGAACTCGGCGCTGTTCAGCGACAAGGAGCAGATGTGGGCGGACAACGCCGAGACCAGCCCGCATTTCGGCAACGTGTACGTGTGCAACGTGGGGTTCCGCAGCGTCGGCCAGGGCGGGGCGCCGGAGCCGGTGCTGCTGGCCCGCTCCACCGACGGCGGTGACTCCTGGTCGACTCGGCAGCTGACCCCGGCCACGAACAACAACCAGACCGGTGGCCGGCAGGGCTGCCAGATCGCCACCGACTCGGCCGGGGTGGTCTATGTGGTGTGGAGCGGGTTCGACCACCAGGCCAACAGCGACGTGATCTACCAGGCGCGCTCGTTCGACGGCGGGAACAACTTCGAGAAGCCGCGGGTGATCGTGCAGACCGGCGGGATCGGGCAGTTCGACCCGGTGCAGGGCCGGTTCACCATCGACGGCGCCGCCGGCGCGCGCACCAACACCTTCCCCAGCATCAGCATCGCCAACGGGGCGCCCAGCGGCGCCGACGCCACCGACCTGGTGGCGGTCAACTGGTCCGATGACCGGGCCGGGCTGAACCAGGAGAAGGCCTACCTGATCACCTCCACCGACGGTGGGCAGACCTACACCGCGCCGGTGTCGGTGTCCGAGGGCGCGGACCGGGCCAACCAGCCCGCGATCGCGCTGTCCCCGGACGGCACCGACGCGTACCTGGTCTACAACGCCTACCTGGATCCGTGGCGGGCCAGCACTGCCGACCCGCGCCGGATGCAGGGCGTGGTCCGCCACGCCGAGGCCACCGCGGCCGGGGTGGGCGGGTTCGCCACCCTGCACCGTGGTGCGATCGGTGACACCCGCGGATCCAGCGCCAACGGGCTGACCAGCGAGTTCATCGGCGACTACAACCAGGCAATCGCCACCCGCGACATTGGCGCGGCGATCTGGAACGATGCCCGCGACGCCGCGGTGTGCGCGGCCATCAACGCCTTCCGGCAATCCCTCATCGACGGCGCACCCAT
>JAKEEW010000232.1 GCA_022616375.1 Sporichthyaceae bacterium | reverse complement strand
TCCGGTCGCGACAACCGCGCGCGCCGCCACTGGTGCGCCGATCCGGGTGCTGGCCATGGCCGATCTGGCCGATGACCTCGCTGCCGTGCTCGACGCCCGGGGCGGGGAGGTCTGGCTGGTCCGGCCGGACGGTCACCTGGCCGCCGTAGTCGGCGCGGCCGAGGCGGCTGCCCTGGCGCGGGCGATCCACCAGTGTCTGGGTCTCCCTGCGGTGCCGGTGGCGATCGGCTAGGTGCCAGGTAGCGGTGGGTTAGGTGCCCGGCAGCGATCGGCGGAGCTCGGCCCGGGTGGGTGGGTCAGCGCCGGCTCGGGTGCAGGTGAGGGCCGCGGCGGTGTTGGCCGCGGCCAGGATCGCAGTCAGCACATCGGCCGGGATCCCGGCGGTTGGCCATTGCGGACCGAGCAGTCCGGCCCGATCCAGACCGGCAAGCAGCGCGGCGGTGAAGGAGTCACCGGCGCCGACCGCGTCGATCACCTGGACCGGCCTCGCCGGCACCGTCATCGTCCCGTGGCGGGTCAGCGCGACGCAGCCCAGCCCGCCCCGGGTGACCACGACCAGCGCCGGGCGCCGGTCCAGCCAGTGACCGGCCACGGTCAGCGGGTCGGTGTCCGGGTACAGCCAGGCCAGGTCGTCGGCGCTGGCCTTGACCAGGTCGGCGTGCGCGACCTGGCGCTCGACCCTGGCCCGCTCGGCGGCCGGATCGGTGAGCAACGCGGGCCGGATGTTCGGGTCGTAGCTGACCGTGATGCCGGCGTCGACGCGAGCCAGCACCGCCTCGACCTCGGCGCGGCCCGGCGGGAGCGCGGCGGCCAGCGATCCGGTGTGCAGCGCCACCGCGCCGACCGGGATCTCGACCGGCCCGATCTCCCAGCTCACCGCGAACTCGTAACCGGGCTCGCCGCTGGCGTCGAGCGTCACCGTGGCCACGCTGGTCGGCGCGCCGGTGCCCACGTCCCGCACCGCTACTCCGGAGCCGGTCAGGTGCGCGGTCACCAGTCGGCCGTACTCGTCAGATCCGAGGCTGGTCAGCAACGTGACCGGAACGCCGAGCCGGGCCAGCCCGACTGCGACGTTGGCCGGACTTCCGCCGGGCAACGCCCGCGCCGGCTCGCCGCCGGCGGCACTGCCGGTGTTGCCGGTGCTGCCAACCCTGGCGGCGACCAGGTCGACCAGCGCCTCACCGAGAACGACGACGTGCCCCACAACGCTCCAATGCCCTGGCC
>JAKEEW010000231.1 GCA_022616375.1 Sporichthyaceae bacterium | reverse complement strand
CTAGAGGGTGAGCCGCAGCTCGCGCAGGGTGGCGAGCAGCTCCTCGATCACCCCCGCGAGCGCGCGGCGGCCGGATCGAGTCCAGATCATGGTCATCTGCGCCCCGGCCGGCCGGTCGGCCAGTGCGTGTACGAGGTCATACCCGGCCACGGCGACCTGTTCGCCCACGGCGAACACCTCGATCTCCGGCATCTCCCGCCAGACCGGCGGAGCATCGGATCCCCCGGCCGACACCGCGGCGGCGGCGTCGGCCAGCCGCTGGGCCAGCATCCGGCCGGCCTGCTCGCGCGACGGATACGGCGGAAGCGGGGCCCGCAACCGGGCCGCGGACAGGGCCCGCAGCCGCTCCGCCACGGCGCGGATCTCCCAGTCGAGCCGATCCGCGGGTTCGGCCGGATGGTTTCCGATCATGCTGATCGAGGGTATCGGCCATTCGGTGACACTTAGGGGTTGCCACCACATCACTAGTCAGGCACAGTCAGGTCACGGACCGCTCGTTTCGGGAGGCGCTATGTCCCTACACCACTCCGAGGAGACCCACCAGAACCTCGTCGCGAGGATCCCGTCGGTCACCGGCCGCGAACTACCGGAGTGGTTTAGGACCATGGAAGACGGACCCGCCTTCCTTCGCTTCGACGACAAGGTCAACTGGCTGCGCGACGAGCACGGCATCGCCCACGGGCACGCGACCGCGATCGTGCACGAGCACGACAAGCGGCGCGCCGCGCGCAGCTTCAGCTAGCTCATCTCGCAGGCGCGGATGGATCTCGACCGTGCCCGGGATTTCCTGCGCGACCACCATCGTGCCGTGCTGTCGACCTTCCGTGCTGACGGCCGCCCGCAGCTGTCCCCCGTCCTGATCGGTGTCGACGATGCCGGCCGGGCGGTAGTCAGCACCTGGGAGACCACGGCCAAGGCCAGGAACCTGCGCCGCGATCCACGTGCTTCGGTGCTCGTGCTGTCCGACCAGTTCTTCGGCGACTGGATCAGGATCGACGGCATCGCCGACGTGCTGTCCCTGCCGGACGCGTTGGAACCGCT
>JAKEEW010000230.1 GCA_022616375.1 Sporichthyaceae bacterium | reverse complement strand
GGCCAATGGATCGACCGCGGCCGGCGCGGCGACGCGCGGCCCGAGCCGGTCGGAGTGGCTGGAGCAGCTGACGCCGATTGTCACCGAGGTGCTGGAGCTCAAGCCCGGCCAGCTGTCGCGAACCGGGGACTTCATCAACGACTACGGTGCGGACTCCCTGCGGGCCATCGATATCATCGCTCGGATCGAGCAGGACCTGGATGTGCGCATTCCCGACGAGGCGATGCCCCAGCTGACCAACCTCGACGCCGTGGTCGACCTGGTCGCTCGCTACTCGGCGCAGGCGGACCCGGATGCGTGAACGTGAGCCCGGGTGGCCGTTTCTGGACGGGCGGTCCGGCCGGGTTGCTCTTGTCGGTGACTGGGCCGGCCCCTATGTGTCCGCGCTGAGCTCGGCCTTCACCATGGTCGACAGCGCGCCATCGGGCCACCCCATCGACTGGCTGCTGGGAACCGCCCGATCCGGCCGCCCGGCCTCGCTGCGCGCCTGGGCGCACCGGCTGCGCGCTTCGTCCTCACCAGAGCTCAGGGTCGCCGTCGTCGATCCCGACCATCGCTGGCCCGCCAGCGATGGCTGGGACGTCTACGTTGCCGGCGACATCGAGCCCAGCGAACTCATCGCGGCCCTGTGGTTGGCCAGCAAAGGGTTCTCGATCAACCGGCCCACCGAGCCGGCCAAGCACCGATTCGGTTCGCCCAGCGTCCTGACGGACCGGGAGACCGAGCTGATGCAGGCACTGTGCACCGGACTCGGCAACGACCAGATAGCCCGCGAGCTGCACATCTCCCGCAGCACAGTGGAGTTTCATCTCACCAGGATCTTCAAGAAGCTCGAGGTGTCCAGCCGGGCCGAGGCGATCGTCGCCGTGCTGCAGCCGGAGCACCGGTTGACCGCATCCGGCGTCTCCTGACCGGGCCCCGGACGACCGGGCACGGGCTACAGCCGCCCCATCGGGCGTACCACGGCGCAGGCCACCTGCCCATCCTGGTCGACCGAGGTGACGAGGCTGACCCCAGGTCGGTCTCCGGTGGCGGCATCGACGATCGCCACCGCAACCCCGAACGCGGCCGAGGCGCCATAGGTGTCACCGATCAACGCGGCCGGGTCGATGACGGCGACGCCGGGGAGCAGGCTGGCGACCACCATGGCCTCCTGGCCGGCGAAGTACCCCTCGCCCGGCGTGCCCCGGACCACGGTTCGCACGTCGCCGATGCCTACCCCGGCCCGGCGCCGCGCCCGGGTCACCGC
>JAKEEW010000229.1 GCA_022616375.1 Sporichthyaceae bacterium | reverse complement strand
GGTTGGCTGAACCAGATCGCGATCGGCATGCCCACACCGACCGTCTCGCCGTCCAGCGGCATGATCGCGGTCCGCAGGACCGCCTTGGGGGTCACGGTCGTGAACGAGCTGGAGCGCTGCGCCGGGATGCCGGCCCCGTTCACCGCGGTCACCGTGACCTTGTAGCTGGTGCCGGGCGCGAGCAGGCCGCGGCTGGTCCAGGTTCGGGCGTCGGCGCTGAGGGCGCCGTCGAGCGGCTTGCCGTTGGCGGCGGTCACGCTGACCGAGCGGATCTCGCCGTCGTCGGCGGTCACCTTGGCGCGAGCGCTCAGCGCCACCCCGCGGGCACCGTCGGCTGGGCTGAGGCTGAGCCGGACCGGCGGGGGCGGCTGCGTGGCCGGGGTGCCGCGGATGCCGGTGACGTCGGCGACAGCGCCGCGCAGCGTCTCGCCGCTGAGCTTCCAGGCGGCGAACCCGATCCCGGCGACGACCAGGACCACCAGGACGATCAGGGTGAGCGCCAGCGGCGGGCGTCGGCGCGGACCGGGCGGGGCGTCGGCGTGGCGCAGGTCGTCCAGGCTCAACCGCCCACACCTCCGCCAGATCCCCGCAACACAACACGTTCAGCGTACCGAGTCCGCGTAGGTCCGTGATCCGTCCGAAACCGAACTGTGCGCTGCAGTCGTCGTTTGTTGCCATCTGGTAACTGACGATTTAAGACAAAAATGGAGGAGCCCGGCTAATGCGACGCTCAGGAGACGGCAAACCGGTAGCTGCCGGAGCCGACCGAGAGTGCGGCCGTGCCGTCCGCCACCCCCAGGAGGCGGACGCCGGTGGCTGCGGCAAGCGCCTGGCCCGCCTCGGTGATGGCGGCGGGAGAGCCTGCCGGCAGGTACAGCGTGGCGATGCTGTTGCCCGGGACGGTCAAGTCGAGCCAGAGCTGCCCGCCCGGCCCGCGGCGCCAGTGGATGTCGATGCGGCCGCGAACGGTCTCGGTCGTGGCTCGCACCTCGGTGAGGTCGCCGAGCAGGCGGGGCCGGACCGTGAACGTCTCGAAGCCGGGCCGGTCGGGTCGCAGACCGGCCAGCGTCGTGAAGAACCACCCATCCACCGTGCCGAACATGTAGTGGTTGCGGGACCGGGCTGTGAGCTCCCAGGCCTCCCACAGCGAGTTGGCGCCGTGGGCGAACCAGTAGCCCC
>JAKEEW010000228.1 GCA_022616375.1 Sporichthyaceae bacterium | reverse complement strand
GTGTTACCGGTGTGGCACACTTGACCGTCGGCGCCGGTTCACGCTCGTCCTGCGCACGAGCGACCCGGTGGCCATTGATCGACAAGGAGCAAATCTCGTGAAGCGCGACATCCATCCGGACTACGTGGTGACCCAGGTGACCTGCACCTGTGGGAACACGTTCATGACCCGGAGCACTTCGAAGAACGGCGTGATCCACGCCGACGTCTGCTCGCAGTGCCACCCGTTCTACACCGGCAAGCAGAAGATCCTTGACACCGGTGGCCGGGTTGCCCGGTTCGAGAAGCGGTTCGGCAAGAAGGCCAACACGAGCGACAAGTAGCGACCTCGCGGCGCCGGCGCATTCACGGGTTCCGAAACGAACCCGGCGCCGGTGCCGTCGCTTTGTTGGCACCAGCTGAGGAGTCCCCATGTTCGACGGCATCGAGGAGCTACTCGTCGAGCATGCCGAGCTCGAGGGGCGGCTCGCCGATTCCGCCATACACGCCGATGCGGCAATGGCCCGCAAGCTCGGCCGGCGGTACGCCGAGCTGACCCCGATCGTCGAGACCTACCGGGCTATGCGCCAGACGGAGGCGGACATCGAGACCGGCCGCGAGCTGGTCGACGAGGACGAGGACTTCAAGACCGAGCTCGCCGAGTTGATCAACCAGCACGAGGAGCTCGAGCAGCGGCTTCGGCTGCTGCTGGTGCCGCGCGACCCGCAGGACGACAAGGACGTGATCGTCGAGATCAAGGCGGGGGAGGGCGGCGAGGAGTCGGCGCTGTTCGCGGGCGATCTGTTCCGGATGTACCTGCGGTATGCCGAGCGGCAGGGCTGGAAGACCGAGGTGCTCGACGCGGTGCCCTCCGACCTGGGCGGCTACAAGGACGTCAGCGTCGCGATCAAGTCCCGCGGCAACCCCACGCCCGGCGAGGGGGTTTGGGCCCGGCTCAAGTACGAGGGTGGCGTGCACCGGGTGCAGCGGGTGCCGGTGACCGAGTCGCAGGGACGCATCCACACCTCGGCGGCTGGCGTGCTGGTCCTGCCCGAGGCCGAGGACGTCGAGGTAGAGATCAACTCGAACGACCTGCGGATCGACGTGTTCCGCTCGTCTGGTCCCGGCGGCCAGTCGGTCAACACCACCGATTCGGCGGTCCGGATCACCCACCTCCCGACCGGCATCGTGGTCTCCTGCCAGAACGAGAAATCGCAGCTGCAGAACAAGGAACAGGCGCTGCGGATCCTGCGTGCCCGGCTGCTCGCGGCGGCCCAGGAGGAAGCCGACAAGGAGGCCGCGGATGCGCGCCGCAGCCAGGTCCGCACGGTGGACCGCTCGGAGCGGATCCGCACCTACAACTTCCCGGAGAACCGGATCTCGGACCACCGGGTTGGCTTCAAGGCCTACAACCTCGATCAGGTCGTCGACGGCGACCTGGACGCGGTGATCCAGGCGTGCATCGACGCCGACTCCGCGGCCAAGCTGGCCGCGGCCGGTCAGGCTCGCTGATCCGCAACTGGCTGAGCTGGAGCGCAGCTGTGAACGTCCTGCTGCACGAGGTGGCGCTGGCCGCCGAGCGGCTGGCCGAGGCCGGCGTGCCGGCGCCCAGGTTCGATGCCGAGGAGCTCGCCGCCGCGGTACACCAGGTTGATCGCGGGCGGCTGCACACCGTGCCGGACGCCGATTTTGACGCGGCCTACTGGGTAGCGGTGGCGCGCCGGGCGATGCGCGAGCCGTTGCAGCACATCACCGGCCGGGCCTACTTCCGCTACCTCGAGGTCGAGGTCGGGCCCGGCGTGTTCATCCCGCGCCCGGAGACCGAGGTGGTGGCCGGCTGGGCGATCGACAAGCTGCGGCGGATCGACGTGGCCGAGCCGCTGGTGGTCGACCTGTGCACCGGGTCGGCGGCCATCGCGCTGGCCATCGGCCAGGAAGTGCCCAGGTCAAGGGTGCATGCGGTAGAGATCGACAACGCCGCGGTCGGCTGGGCGAAGCGCAACCTGGCCAGGGCGGAGCCGGCGCTGGCCGAGCGGATAGCGATCTACCACACCGACGTTGACGGCTGCCTGCCCGAGCTCGACGGCGAGGTCGACCTCGTGATCAGCAACCCGCCGTACGTCCCGCTCGGCGCGATCGTGCGGGATCCGGAGGTGGTCGAGTACGACCCGGCGCGCGCACTGTGGGCCGGCGAGGACGGCCTGGACGTGATCAAGATCATCGAGCGAGTCGCCGCCCGGCTACTCCGCCCGGATGGTTGGGTAGTGGTCGAGCACGCGGACGAGCAGTGGGCCGACGCCCCGCGATGCTTCCCGGAAGAGGCAGGATGGACCGAGGTGCGCGACCATCGGGATCTAGCCGACCGTCCCCGATTCGTCACCGCGCGCAAGGAAGGTAGCCCGCTGTGAGCCGTCGCTTCGACTGCCAGGACCCGACCGAGCGGTCCCGCGGCCTTGATCATGCGGCCGGTGCGATCAAGCGGGGTGAGCTGGTCGTGCTGCCGACCGACACCGTGTACGGGATCGGCACCGACGCGTTCAGCCCGTGGTCGGTGCAGCAGCTGCTGGCGGCCAAGGGCCGCGGCCGGGACATGCCGGTGCCGGTGCTGGTCGGCTCGCCGAGCATGCTCTACGGCATCGCCACCGAGCTGCCGGACGCCGGCCGGGCCCTGGTCGAGGCGTTCTGGCCGGGTGCGCTCACCCTGGTCTGCCGGCAGCAGCCGTCGTTGAGCTGGGACCTGGGCGACACCGGCGGCACGGTCGCGGTCCGGATGCCGCTGCATCCGGTCGCGATCGACCTGCTGGTCGCCACCGGTCCGATGGCGGTCAGCAGTGCGAACAAGTCGGGTGTGGCGGCGGCCCTCACGTGCGACGAGGCCGAGGAACAGTTCGGCGACGCGGTCACGGTGTATCTCGACGCCGGGCCCAGCGGCGCGCCGACCCCGTCCACGATCGTCGACCTGACCCGGACTCCACCGCGGGTGCTGCGCACCGGTGCGCTCGACATCGAGCTGCTGCGCGAGATCGCGCCGGAGCTCGAAGCGCCGGCACCGACCGGGTAGGGTGAGCCGCCGATGCGCGAGTACCTGCTGGTCCTGATGGTGGCCGCCGCGGTCACCTATCTGTCGACTGGCGTGGTACGCCGCCTGGCCATCAGCGGCCGGGTGATGACCGAGGTCCGCGACCGCGACGTACACGCTATCCCGACTCCACGGCTCGGCGGCGTGGCCATGTTCGCCGGCATGTGCGCTGCGCTGCTGGTGGCCAGCCAGCTGCCGCTGATGCGCAGCGTCTACGAGGAGTCGCGGGATCCGATCGCGCTGCTGTCCGGGGCCGCGCTGATCTGCTTGCTCGGCGTGATCGACGACAAGTGGGACATCGACTCGCTGACCAAGATGGCCGGCCAGGTGCTCGCCGCCGGGGTCATGGTGGTGCAGGGCATCCAGATGGTGTTCGTGCCGGTGCCGTGGGGGACGGTCTCGCTGTCCACCAACGAGGGCGTGCTGCTTTCGGTGTTGATCGTGGTGGTGACGATCAATGCGGTCAACTTCGTCGACGGGCTGGACGGCCTGCTCGGCGGCATCGCGGCGATCGGATCGCTGGCGTTCTTCTCCTACTCGTTCCTGTTCGCGGTGTCCGAGGAGATTAGCCGGTTCGCCGCGCCCACCCTGTTCTCGGCCGTGCTCGCCGGCTGCTGCCTGGGCTTCCTGCCGCACAACTTCAACCCGGCCCGGATCTTCATGGGCGACTCCGGATCGATGCTGATCGGTCTGCTGCTGGCCGCGTCCACGATCTCGCTGACCGGCCAGATGGACGCCGGGTCGACCAGCGCGGTCGCGCTGTCCCCGGCGCTGCTGCCCCTGGTGCTGCCGTTCGCGGTGATCGCGGTGCCGTTCGTCGACCTGCTGCTCGCCGTGGTCCGGCGGACCCGGGCCGGGCGGTCCCCGTTCGCACCGGACAAGCAGCACCTCCATCACCGGCTGCTGGAGATCGGGCACTCGCACCGCCGGGCTGTTTTGATCATGTACTTCTGGTCCGGGCTGATCTCGTTCGGGGTGGTTGCGGTCTCCCTGACCCAGCTCAAGACCGCTCTGGTCGCACTCGTCGCGGTGCTGGTGGCGTTCGGGGTGTTCCTGCTCGGCTGGCCGCACCTGTCCGCCTGGGTGCGCCGGATGGCGGCGGACGTGGCCGAGCGCAAGGCCGCCGACGCGGCCGCTCGCCGCGAGCAGGCGGCGAACCGGCTGGCCGCCAGCCAGGCTGCCGAGCTGCCGCAAGCGGAATCGTCGACGGCGTCCGAACATCTGGTAAACGGGTCGGGCGCAACCGCCGCCGACCGTGCGCCGGTGCCGCAAACCTACAGGTCAGAGCACTAATCCCCGGTCGCAATGGCCCCGCGGAAAGGGCACTTCAGACTTTGTGATAGATTTCACGAGCGCCCCGGGGCCGGGGCGATGCCCACTCAGATGCGCCTAACGGCGTAGCTGACGCACCTGACCACCGACCCCCTGCCGGAGACTTGACGCCGATGCAGCCGACCGACGCCAGGACCCTTCGCGGCGCCGTGGTGCCAACCACGGTGGTGGGGTTGCTGTTGGCCGCCGGAGCAGCCGTGCAGGGCGGCCGGGACGCCGCGATCGGTGCCGGTCTGGGCGTGCTGCTCGTGATCGGTTTCTTCAGTGCCAGCGTTGCGGCGGTCAGCTGGGCGGCCAAGCAGCACGACGTCGCCACCCTGCCGGTGGCGATGTTCGCCTACCTGTTCAAGATCACGATCCTGGCAATCGTGCTGGCGGTATTCCGGGACACCACACTGTTCAGCTCGACCGCCTTCGGCGTCGCCGTCTTGATCGCCACGGTGACCTGGCTGGTGAGCCTGGTCTATGGGCACGTGACCGCGAAAATCCTGTATGTCGACCCGGCCGAAGCGGACGATCCGCGATGAACCCACTCGGTATGACTGGGTCGCGAATTGGCTGCTATCGTCCGTGTTCCGATGGACCGGCAATCGTCTCCGACACCGCAGCCGCAAGGACCGGGCGACGGCTACGTCATCATCGCCTACTTGCTGTCCGGAATGATCCTCTGGGGCGGCGTGGGGTGGTTGCTGGACCGCTGGCTGGGCACCGGTTTCTTGCTTCTCATCGGGCTTTTGATCGGAGCGGCCGCCTCGGTGTATTTGGTGTACGTCCGGTTCGGTCGGTAACAGCAGCTCCGACCGGTCCGCACCGGATCCCATCGGCCATCGCGCGCGGCGTCGGACGCCCGGACAGCCCCCGAGAGGAGACCAGGTGACAGTGTGGGCGCTCGCGCGTAGCGAGTCAGAGGGCGAGGGCTACGTCCCACCGGGCGCTGGTGACTTCGAGCTGCCGCCGCTGTTCACCGTGGCCGGTCTCGAGGTCACCAAGCCGATCGTGCTGCTGCTGTCCAGCGCGGCGTTGATCGGTGCGTTCTTCTACCTAGCCGCCCGGCGCGGCGCTCTGGTGCCTGGCCGGCTTCAGTTCGCCGGCGAGGGCGCCTACAACCTGGTCCGCAACGGGCTCGGCCGGGACATCATCGGGTCGCACGACTTCAAGAAGTTCGTGCCGTTCCTGCTGACCCTGTTCTTCTTCATCCTGGTCAACAACATCTTCGGGATCATTCCGTTCATCCAGTTCCCGACGATGTCGCATATCGGATTCCCGATCGCGCTGGCCGTGCTGTCCTTCCTGATCTACAACATCGTCGGGATTCGAACGCACGGATTCCGCAAGTACTTCAAAGACGCGATGTTCCCGCCCGGCGTGCCGAAGGCGGTCTACGTCATCCTCACTCCGATCGAGCTGATGACGATCCTGTTCACCCGGCCGGTCACGCTGGCGATGCGGTTGTTCGCCAACATGTTCGCCGGTCACCTGCTGCTGTTGGTGTTCATCCTGGGCGGCCAGTACATGTTGCAGTCCGGTGGGTTGGCCGCGTTTCTCAGCCCGTTCGCGTTCGCGATGGGCATTGTGCTGACTTTCTTCGAACTGCTGGTGCAGGTCCTGCAGGCCTACATCTTCACGCTGCTGTCCTCGCTGTATATCTCCGGCGCACTTGCCGAGGAACACTGACCCTTTCGCCCCAGCGGCGGATGAACCGAAAGGAAACCGAGAAATGGAAGGCACCCTCAATCTCGTCGGCTACGGCCTGTCGGCCATCGGCCCGGGTATCGGCGTGGGTCTCATCTTCGCTGCGTACATCAACGGTGTCGCCCGCCAGCCGGAGGCACGGGGAATCCTGCAGCCGATCGCGTTCCTCGGCTTCGCCCTTGCCGAGGCGCTGGCGCTGTTCGGTCTCGTCCTCGCGTTCGTGCTCTAACCGAGAAATCGAGTAACCCATGCATGCCATGATCGCGCTGATTGCGCAGGAGACCACCGAGGAGCACGGGCCGAACCCGATCGTGCCGCACACTGCGGAGATCATCATCGGCCTGATCGCGTTCGGGATCCTGTACTACTTCCTCAAGACGAAGGTCATGCCGATGTTCGAGCGGACCTTCGCCGAGCGGACCGCCGCGATCGAAGGCGGGCTGGAGAAGGCCGAGCGCGCCCAGGCCGAGGCCCAACAGGCGCTCGAGCAGTACCGGGCGCAGCTGGCCGAGGCACGGCACGAGGCGGCCAAGCTGCGCGAGCAGGCCCGTGAGCAGGGCGCGGCGATCATCGCCGAGATGCGCGAGCAGGCTCAGGCCGAGGCCCGCAGGATCACCGATGCGGCGCACTCCCAGATCGAGGCCGACCGGACCGCCGCGCTGACCACGCTGCGCTCCGAGGTCGGCGACCTCGCGGTCACGCTGGCCGGCCGGGTGGTCGGGGAGTCGCTGGACGACGAGGCCCGGCAGCGCCGGGTGGTCGAGCGGTTCCTGGCCGAGATCGAGCAGGCCCCGGAGGCGGCCGCGGCCGGCTCGGAGCAGGTGCGCTGATGCAGGGGGTGAGCCGCGAGTCGCTGGCCGCCGCACGGGAGCGGCTCGACCAGGTGCTGACCGGCGACGTCGATGCCGCAGCCCTGTCCGAGGACTTGTTCGGTGTGGTCCGGCTGCTCGACGACAACGTCGCACTGCGGCGCGCCCTCACCGACCCGGCCGCCTCGGCAGAGCGCAAGCAGGGCCTGATTCGCGAGCTGTTCGGCGGCAAGCTGAGCGACCCGGCGATCACCGTGGTCGGCGAGCTGGCCGGGGCCCGCTGGTCGCGTGCCCGCGATCTGGCCGACGCGGTCGAGATGCTGGCGGTGCAGGGCGCGCTGGCCGCCGCGGAGCGGGCCGGACAGCTCGACGAGCTGGAGGACGAGCTGTTCCGGTTCAGCCGGATCGTGGCCGGAATCCCCGAGCTGCGTGGCGTGGTAGCCGACCGGACCGTCCCGGGCGACCGGAAGGCCGCCTTGGTCGGTGAACTGCTGATCGACCGGGTGAAGCCGAGCACGTTGCGGCTGATCGAGCAGGTGGTGACCCAGCCGCGCGGACGTACGCTCGAGGTAGGCCTGGAGGAATACGCCAGGTTGGCGGCCGAGACCCGGCAACGGCTGGTCGCCGTGGTGCGGGTGGCGGTCCCGCTGACCGACCAGGAACGGGACCGGCTAGCCGCCGCGCTGCACCGGATCTACGGCCGCGAGGTGCACCTCAACGTCGAAGTGGATCCACGGGTGGTCGGTGGGATCCGGATCCAGATCGGGTCCGAGGTCATCGACGGCACCGTGGTGACCAGGCTCGAACAAGCCCGTAGCCGGCTGATCGGCTAGCCCGGCTGCCCACCCCAACCACACAGCTGTAGCTCCAACTACATGTGAAGCCAGATCTAGAAGCAGAACCACGCGACGCCACCGGCACCGGTGCCGCACCAGACCGAGGAGACAGGGACACCTGAGATGGCCGAGCTGACCATCCGCCCGGAGGAGATCCGGGACGCGCTTTCGCGCTT
>JAKEEW010000227.1 GCA_022616375.1 Sporichthyaceae bacterium | reverse complement strand
GCCGCCGACGACGAGCGCGAGCCGCAACCCGGAACCGACTGAGCACGCCCGACCACCAGCGCACCAAGCAGATACCAGCGCGCCAACGAGCGTCACCGCGAGCATCCAAGGGGGGAGCCGAGGAGGAGACGATGGACCAGCCGCAGACGGGGCACGGGTCGCTGCTGTCGCAGCCCGTGCTGGTCGTCAAGCAGAAGCTCAAGCTGGTGGAGCTGCGCAACGACTACGAGGTCTTCGACCAGCACGGCAACCCGGCCGGCTGGGTCCGGCAGGCGAAGCAGTCGCCGCTCGCGCTCCTCGCCCGGCTGTTCACCAGCCTGGACGCGGCGTTGCCGATGACGCTGGAGTTCAGCGGCTCGGGCGGCCGGGTCGAGCTGGTGCTGCACAAGCCGTGGCTGACCTGGGTCTGCGCGGTCCGCCGGCCGGGCGGTGCCGAGCTTGGTAGGATCGCCAAGCAGATCCGCCTGGGCAGGGCGCGCTTCAGCCTCACCGACCCGACCGGGGGCCAGCTCGGCGAGGTCCGCGCCGAGAACTGGCGTGCCAAGGACTTCGCGGTGCTCGACCGGGACGGCAGGGAGGTCGCCCGCGTCACCAAGAAGTGGGCTGGGCTGCGGGAGCTGTTCAGCGACGCCGACACCTACGTCGTCCAGGTCGACCAGCGGCTCGGCGACCCGCTGCGCAGCCTCGCCGTCGCTTCCTGCCTGGCGGTCGACGTGATCATGAAGCAGAAGGACACCGGATAGCATGCACAAGGTCATCACCCTCGCCGACACCTCCTGGACCGAGCCCGACGCCGAGGTCGCCGCCCATGGCTACCGGCGCGCGGAGCTGGTCGGCCCTGGCGGCGGTGCGGTCCACACCGGGTTGCGGTGCTGCGAGCTGGACGCGGGCGGCGTCGTCGCCGAGCACCTCCATTCCTACGAGAGCGCGTTCTACGTCCTGGACTTCAATGCATCAGCCATTTTCGCCACGCGCTTCATTTCCTTGACGTCATGCACTCGAACAATATGCGCGCCATTCAGAACACTCGCTGTGACCGCAGCAG
>JAKEEW010000226.1 GCA_022616375.1 Sporichthyaceae bacterium | reverse complement strand
ATCATCGGTAAGCCGTATGCGGGAAAACCGCACGTACGGATTGAAAGGGGGATGGGGAAACGGACCCGCGCTACGGGCACCGCGCCCCTGACTACCAATGGGTGTCGAGTTCGTGCCGCCGGAGGACCGCGAGTCCGATCCTGGCCGTCCGGCCGAGAAGCAGCGCGGACCTGCCCGGTTCCGGCGCAGCCAGGTCCAGTCCAGCACGACCGACCAGCGCCTGCTGGACAGCCGCGGGCCCAGCGACTGGGTGCACGCCGACCCGTGGCGGGTGTTGCGGATCCAGTCCGAGTTCGTCGAGGGATTCGGCGTGCTCGCCGAGCTTGGGCCGGCGATCAGCGTGTTCGGCTCGGCTCGCACCCCGCGGGACTACCCGGAGTACGCGCTGGCCGAGGCGGTCGGCCACAAGCTGGCCGAGGCCGGCTTCGCGGTGATCACCGGGGGTGGACCGGGCACGATGGAGGCGGCCAACAAGGGCGCCTCCGAGGCCGGCGGGGTCTCGGTCGGACTCGGCATCGAGCTGCCGTTCGAGCAGGGCCTGAACGAGTGGGTCGATATCGGGATCAACTTTCGGTATTTCTTCGCCCGCAAGATGATGTTCGTCAAATATGCCCAGGGCTTCGTCGTGCTGCCCGGTGGCTTCGGCACGCTCGACGAGCTGTTCGAAGCCCTGGTGCTGGTCCAGACCAACAAGGTGACCAGGTTCCCGGTGGTGCTGGTCGGCGCCCAGTTCTGGACCGGCCTGGTCGGCTGGCTGAACGACACGGTGGTCGCCGAAAAGAAGATCTCCCCGAGCGATCTCGACCTGTTCCAGGTCACCGACGACCCGGCCGAGGTGGTTCGGATCATCAAGGCGTTTCGGGACAGCAACTAGGCCGGCACCGGGGCCGACATCAGAGCGCGCGTTCGGGCCGGGCCGGCCGCGCCGTTGCCGATCCGCACGAGTTCAGTCAGGCTTGCGGGCAGCAACCTGCCACGATCGGGTGAGGATCTCGATCCGTCGATCCCGGCCGCGGCCGCCGCAGACAGGAAGAGCCTGCCGTGTATGTCTTCATCGCACTGCTGATCATCGCGGTGATCATGGCGATTGCCCTGGTCGCCGCCGGCAGCACCGACTCGCTGACCGACGCCTACCCGGATCGTCGATATCTGGAGCTGCCGGCCGAGCGGGAGCTACGGCCGGCCGACCTGCAGGGTCTGCGGCTTTCGGTCGGGTTCCGCGGCTACCGGATGGACGAGGTGGATCACCTGCTGGACCGGCTCGCCTACGAGCTCGAGCTGCGCGACATCCGGATCGCCGAGCTCGACCCTGCTGCCGTCGAGCCCGGCTCCGGCCCGGACGACGGCCCGGACGACGGCCCGGACGACGGCATGGCGAACGGCGGGAACGACGCGGCCTCGGTCGGTCCGGCCGGCGCCACCGCCTCCTCGTGACCGGGCTCGGCCCGATCGCCGGCCCGGACGGGAAGTCGCGCTGCCCGTGGGCCCTGTCCGCGCCCGAGTATCTCGACTATCACGACCGGGAGTGGGGGCACCCGCTGCACGGTGACGACGCGCTGTTCGAGCGGATGACCCTGGAGTCCTTCCAGTCCGGCCTGTCCTGGCTGATCATCCTGCGCAAGCGGGGGAACTTCCGGGTCGCGTTCGACGCGTTCGCGCTCAAGTCGGTGGCCGGCTATCAGCAACGGGACGTCGATCGGTTGCTGGCCGACGCCGGGATCGTCCGTAACCGCGCCAAGATCGAGGCTGCGATCACCAATGCCAGGGCCGCGCTCGAGCTGCCGGCCGGGCTTGACGCGTTCCTGTGGTCCTTTGCCACGGATCCGGTGCCGGCCACCACGGCGCGCGCGACCGGCGAGATTCCCGCCTTGACCGCCGAGTCGAAGGCGATGTCCAAGGCGCTGAAGGGCAACGGGTTCGTATTCGTCGGGCCAACCACGTGCTACGCGCTCATGCAGGCGGTGGGCATGGTCGACGACCACCTGGCCGGCTGTTTCGCGGCCGGCTCGGCCAGCTCTGTCGGCTCGGCCAGCTAGCGCGGCCTGCGGCCAGATCGGCCGGCTCGGCCACCAGCTAGTGTCGTGAGTCAATAATTCGCTGGCAGTAGGTGGCGAGGGATTCGAGGATCTCGTCGGCGGTTCGGGTCCACACGTAGGGGCGCGGGTTGGCGT
>JAKEEW010000225.1 GCA_022616375.1 Sporichthyaceae bacterium | reverse complement strand
GGTGGCCGTGCCCGCGGGGACGGTCAGTGTGGTGGTCGTGCTGCTGTTTGCTCCGGAGGCCAGGGCCGGCACCGCGCGGCTACCCAGTGCGATGTCGGCGGCATCGAGCGTGCTGTTGCTGGATAGGAAGAACTGCGTGAGCGAAGCCGGCGCCGTGGCCCCGCCCTGGTTTCGCGTGGTGTCGCTGACGCTGATGCTCTGGCCGGCGCTGGCTCCGGCCGGCCCCGAGAGGGCGTACACCACCAGGTCGACGCCGATCTGGATCGAACGCGAAGCGGTGTTGTTGGTCTCGGAGGACTCGAGCAGGCTGTCGGTGCCGTCGGCCTTGGCGATCAGGTACCAGACACCGATGGCGGTGCCCGATGGCAGAGTGACCGCAGCCGAACCGGAGCTGCTCGCCCCGGGCGCCAGGGCCGAAACCGCGCGCGAACCCAGCAGCAGATCGGACGCATCCAGCGTAGTGTTGGCCGACAGGAAGTAATGAGTCAGCGTCGCGGGCGCCGATCCGGTGCTGAGGTTGCGGGTGGTGTCGGTCACGGTGATCGTGCCGCCCGCGCCCGCGGCGCTCGGCGCCGAGAGCGAGATCACGCTCAGGTCGGGGCCGATCTGGATCGAACGCGCAGCGGTGTTGTTGGTTTCCACGATCTCGAGCACGGCATCGCTCGCATCCGCCTTGGCGATGACGAACCAGTTGCCGGTCGCGGTGCCCTGCGGAATGGTCACGCCGGCCGAGGCCGAACTGGTCGCGCCACCCGCCAGAGCGGCCACGCTGCGGCTGCTCAACGCGACGTCGCCGGCATCGAGGATGGCGTCGCTGGACAGGAAGTACTGCGTCACGGTGGCCGCTGCCGATCCCCCCGCCTGGTTGCGGGTGGTGTCGGTGACGGTGACGGTCTGACCGGGCCCGGCGCTGGCCGGCACTGGCGGTCGCCGGTCCGCTCAGCGCCGACACGATCAGATCTACGCCGACCAGCACGCTGCGTTGGCCGGTGTTGTTGAGCTCCGATATTTCGACCACGGACTGGGTCG
>JAKEEW010000224.1 GCA_022616375.1 Sporichthyaceae bacterium | reverse complement strand
TTCTTCCCCACCGACCTGGCCCGGCTGGCGAGTATCGGCTTCACGTTCATGCTGCTGGTAGGCGCGTGCAGCCTCACCGCCGGAATGATCGGCGGCCTCATCGAGCGGCGCCGCCCGTTTGCGTTGCTGCGCGCGTCCGGCGTGCGGCTCGGCGAGCTGCGCCGGGTCGTGTTCCTCGAGGTGGCCGCGACGATGGTGTTTACGACGGTCCTCGGTGCCGGACTGGGCCTGGCCACCTCGTATGCCGCGTCCAGGCAAGGCACCGCGAAGTGGAAGTGGCCGGATCTGACCGTGTTCGGCTACGTGGGCTGCGGCGTCCTGGCTGCACTCCTCTTCGCGGCGCTCGCGCTCCCGCTGCTTTCAGCCACGACCCGACACGACGCAGTCCGGTACGAGTAGGTCCCGGCCTGGCGCTGTCCGATACGAGTAGGACCCTTGCCTGGTGCCGGGAGCGTCAGCGCGCCGCGAGGAAGTCGAGCACGCGCTGCCTGAGCAGGGCGGTCGCTTCGGCGTCGTAGGACGGCAGGCTGGAATCGGCGAACAGGTGCTGATCACCTGGGTAGACGAACAGCTCCGCCTGCTCGGCCGACTCGACCAGAGCCCGCGCGGCGTCGATGTCGCCTTCGCCGGCGAAGAACGGGTCGGCGTCCATGCCGTGGATCTGGACCGGCACGCCCTTCGGCCAGGCGGACCCGAACTCCGAGACCGGCAGGCAGGACTCGAACAGCAGCGCCCCGCGAGCGCCCACTCTGGTCTGGGCCAGGTTCTGCGCCGGCATCACTCCGAGCGAGAAGCCGGCGTAGACCAGCCCGCTGGGCAGGCCGTCCGCGGTGCGGACCCCTGCCTCGAGGAGCTCGCCGAAGCCGACCTTACGGGCGTAGGCCAGACCCTCGTCCAGGGTCTGGAAGGTGTTGCCGTCGTAAAGGTCCGGGGTGTGCACGGTGTGCCCGGCGCGCCGCAACTCGTCGGCGAACGCGAGGAATCCCGGCGTCTGACCTTGCGCATGATGAAACAGCAATACCTCAGCCATGGGGTCCGTCCCTTAATCTCGGATCTGGCGACACGCTTCGTCCGTGTTCCACCGGTCTTGTCGCGAACAATCCAACACTCTAGATTGATCGGCAAATGTCGAGCAATACCCAGTTTCCAGATTACGACCTCGCCGACACCGTCGAGGTGACTACCCCCGCGCAGCTACGCGCCATCGCCGATCCACTTCGCACCACCATCCTCGACCTCGTGCTCGAACGTGCCGCCACCGTGGCCGAACTAGCCGCCGCGGTCGAACGCCCCAAGAGCACCGTGGCCCACCACGTCAACGTCTTGCTCGACGCTGGCATGCTGCGCGTGGTTCGCACCCGGCGAGTCCGCGCCATCGACGAGCGTTACTACGGGCGCACCGGGCGCACCATCTACGTCGGCGTGGTCCGGCGCCCCGGCGACACCGCGACGCCGGTGTGTGTCAACGGGCTGTCGGTTGCCGCCGCCGAGTCGATCCCGGCCCACGAGGCAGACACCCTGTACTCCACGATCAGGCACGCACGGATCCCGGCCGAACGGGCCGCCCAGTTCTGGCGCAGTGTCGATGCGCTGATCCGGGAGTTCACCCAGCTACCCCGCGCCGGCTCCATCGTCTACGGCTTCGCCGCCGGCCTGTACCCGACCGACCACCCCATCCTCCCTGAACCCGACGACCAGCCGGCCGACGCCGACCAGACGGCATAACCGGCCGGGATCCTTCACGTTGCGGTTTGGTCTACGGGCCAGCGGATATCCTTGATCGGGACGTGGAAGGCGGTAAAGTCGGCCGCGTTCCACAGACCGGGCCGTCCCTGGATGCGCTGGCGGTGAACCCGCTGACAGACGGCGAAGCGGTAGATCCGTTCGCGGCAGTCGAGCATGGGCGAAGCGAGGGTCCGATTCCCTCGGCGGCACTACTACGGGCGACCGGGAGATGTCCCAGGTCGCCGGGTTGCAACACACGCCGTGCGACGATCGTCGGACGAGCGATTCGGGCTGGTCCACGGCATCCGGACTGCCGGACAGAGTCGTCCTGGCGATCCTGGACGAGCCGCCGTTCTGCTGGCTCGACGCCGACGGAGCCGCAGCGGGTTGTGATGTCGAGGTTGCCTCGGCCGTGCTCCGTCGGGCCGGAGTCAAGTCCGTTGCCGTACGGCAGGTCACCTTCGCCGAGTTGATCCCCGGTGTGATCCAGGGCCGCTGGCAGCTCAACACCGGTATGTTCGTCACCGACGCACGGCGCCGCCAGGTGCGTTTCACCCGCCCGATCTGGGCCGTCCCGGACGGGTTGATCGTCCGTGCCGCTGACGCCGGCCGGTTCGCCTCCTACCGAGACCTCGGCGCCGATGCCGGTGCCCGGCTGGGTGTGGTCGTCGGGCAGGTCCAGGCCGAGTCGGCACGACAAGCCGGCGTGCCGGACGAGCGGCTGGTGTCGTTCGCTACCCAGGACGATGTCGTCCGAGCGGTGCACCGTGGCGAGATCGATGCCGCGGCCAGCACCGCGGTCGGTAACCGGGCTCTGCTTGCCAGGCTGGGCGAGCCGGATCTGGTCGCCGTCGACCTCGGCCCGACCGGCGGGTCTGTGCGGCAGCCCGCCCCGCTCGGCGCATTCTCCCTGAGCTATGAGCAGGTCGCGCTGGCCCAGGCCCTCGACGCACAGCTGGCCGGGTTTGTCGGTTCACCGGAACACCGCGCGATCATGACCCGGCACGGATTCAGCGATCACGACCTACCAGGCACTGGCTGAAGCTACCGGCCAGGGCCCCGCGCCAAGGGTGGTGCTTCCGAGGTTGTACGTCGATTCCCGACCGGTGTCGGGGATTCCCGTACAGGCTGACACGCACTACCGGTAGCCGGGAGCCCCCCGGGAGCCCAGGAGCCCGGTCAGCCCTCGGAGCGCGGCGCCGGCTCAGGCCGGGCGGGCTCGGCTCGCCGAGTGGATCGCGCTGATCCGGCAGTGGGCGCTACGCCGGCACCGCCGGCCTGGGGCACGGCACGGTGTCCGGAATCGCTCCTACCGTTCGTCACTAGGGTGTGATTCCGTCCACCCAAGGGAGACCGTCGCAACCATGAAGTACCTGATGTTCGTCTGCACCGACCCAGAGCCGGACACCGATACCGAGAACGAGCCCGACATCGACGACTGGGTGTCGGAGGCCGACGCCTCCGGCCGGCGGCTGCAGGGAATGGCGCTGGCTCCGAGGTCCGCGGCCACCACGGTCCGGGTGCGCAACGGCAAGCTGCTGATGTCCGACGGCCCGTTCGCCGAGACCAAAGAGGTGATCGTCGGCTTCGATCTGCTGGAGTGCGCCGACCTGGATGAGGCGATCGAGGTCGCCAGGGCGCACCCGATGGCTCGGGGCGGACGGTTGGAGCTCCGCCCGCTCGCCGACTTCGAGCAATGACCGACTCCCAACCGGCTGCGGCGGCTTCGGCCGTCGCGGCCGCGGCCGCTACGGCCGATTCCTACTCCCGGATCGTCGCCGCCCTGATCCGGGCTACCGGCGACTGGACGCTCGCCGA
>JAKEEW010000027.1 GCA_022616375.1 Sporichthyaceae bacterium | reverse complement strand
GGCCACGGTCGCGGGGCCGGACCCGGATGCCCTGGCTGCCGACCACGACCCGGTCGCCGTGGCGCACGTCGCACATGGGGACCGTCCGGGCACGGCCGTCGCCGACCACGATCGCGCAGTCCATCTCCGGGTTCTCGACCCGGATGAACCGGCCGCCGACCCGCACCTCGGTCTCGAGGTTGGTGGAGGAGTAGAACCCGTCCGGCAGCACACCGTCCATCTCCGCCGGCACCAGCCTGGCCTCGCCCGATTCCACCCCCACCCGGGTCATGCCGAGGCCCATCAGCGACTGCACCAGGCGCTCGAGGTGGTCGGGGTCCTCGGTCTTGACCAGCAGGCGGGCATACGACGGGTCGGCGGGGGTGCGGCCGACCACGAACTGCTCGATCTCATAGTCGGCGATGGCTTCCCGCACCTGGTCCAGGATGCGGGTGAACAGCATCGAGTCGATCACATGCCCGGTGATCTCCAGGGTCTCGGAGTAGGTGGCCATGGCTCCTCAGTGGTTCGCGGCGGGCGGCTTGACCTGGCTGGCTTGCTGGTGCTGCACGAGGGCGTCGGGCCGTGGGAGGCGAAAGGCGCGGGTCGACGATACGACCTCCTGGGTTCGTCGGCCTCGGCAGGAATGCCGACGCGCACGATAACGGAAGCGGAACGTTCCGTGCGCGAGGTGATGTTCCAGGTGTCCGGCTCGGCCGGCCAGCAAGTGTCCCCATGCTGGATTGCATCGGGGTTCTTGGCGCATCAATGCGCCGCTTGCGCTGGTACCCGATGGCATGTGAGGCGATTCGGTTACGACTTGGTGGGCGATAGGCGGGTTGGTTGCGGGGATCTGCAGACGTGAGCAGGGCCGCACGATCATGCCGGGATGCGACCTCCAACAGCGGACGCTGATGCATCAGGAACGGTGATTGTGCCATGCGAGCCCCTTGGCATGGAGCGGTCGCAACGCCTTGAGCTCGGCGACGTCCGCGAGCGCGTTCATCCGCTCGGCCAGGCGGTTGACGACCGGGTCGTGGCCGTGCGCGTTGAGCGCGTCGCGGTCGGCGTACACCTCGAAGACCCACAGCTCGTTGGGGTTGTCGACGGACTGGTTGACGGCGTAGACCCAGGTGCCCTCCTCCTCGAGGACGTGGGCGAGCAACTCCCGGCACAGGGCCAGCATCTCCTCCGGCCGGCCCTCCTTGACGACGAGCCGGCCAATCACCGAGAGCTGGTGCACCGCTCCTCCTCTGCCGCTCCTGGCGGCGCTGGTGCCGGGCAGCGCCTTCTGCGCCTTCTGTCAGGTGTCGGCGGCAACGGTATCCCAGCACGCGGGCGGGCTGCCGGAAGCGGCGCGGGCAGCCGGCCGTTACAATCGCCGGCGATGCCGATCGACCTTCGCTCCGACACGCTGACGCGGCCGACACCGGCGATGCGCCGGGCGATGGCCGCGGCCGAGGTCGGCGACGACCTGTGGCACGAGGACCCGACCACCAAGCGGCTGGAGGC
>JAKEEW010000223.1 GCA_022616375.1 Sporichthyaceae bacterium | reverse complement strand
CCGGTGGATCCCGGTTGCTGGTGATGATCGTGGAGGCGGCGCGGTGCCGTTCCACGATCAGCTCGTAGAAGTCGCTGGTCTCGACCGCTTCGAGTCGGTGCAGGGCCAGGTCGTCGAGGATGAGCGGGTCGACGCGGTGCGGCTTGCGCGTCTCCTCGTCGTGGCTGGCGTCCAGGCGGGCGGCCTTGAGCCGTTTGAACAGCTTGTCGGCGCGTTCGTGGTGCACGGTGTGCTGGCGGCGCACGGCGATGTGGCCTAGCGCGTTGGCTAGGAACGTCTTGCCGACCCCGACTGGGCCCATGATCAGCATGTTGTGGGCGTCGGTGAGGAACCGCGGGCTGGTCAGCTCGGCCCACAGCTGCCGGTCGAAGCTGACCGGGGTGGTGTTGTCCCAGGCTTCCAGCGGCATCTCCGGGTCGAGGTGTGCGACGCGGGCGCGCCGGGCCGCGGATTCCCGGTCGCGGCGGGTGACCTCGCCGGCGAGCAGCAGCTCCAGGAAGTCGTGGTGGGGCAGGTGGTTGGTCCGGGCGAGGGCCACTCGCTCGGGCAGGGTGTCCAGCAGCCGGCCGAGCTTGAGCCGGCGCATGAGGGTCTTCAGCTCGGCGGACGGCTCGATCGGCTTGGCGGCCGTGGTCGTCGCGGTGGCGTCGGCGGTGCGGGCTCGGCTGGCGGTCATGATGGCCTTCGAACTGCGAAGTCGTTGGTATCACGGACGAATCGCGCCGCCGTGCCCGGCTGTTGGGTGGGTGGTTGGCCGTCCAGGCCGCGGGTGAGCATCCGCTCGATCAGGCCGACGTTGACCGCTTCCGCGTCCAGCGTTCGGGTGCAGGCCTGTTCGACCCGCTCGGCGCCGTGCCGGCGCACCAGGCCGAGCAGCCGGTAGACCTGCCGCGTCGTGGTCCACGGCAGCGGATGCTCCAGCAGCGCCGCGGCGTAGGCGCCGACGTGCTCGCCGTGGGCGGATGCCTTGCGCTGCGACGTGTTCAGGTCTCGCATCGCGGAGACGGTGACCTCGCTGGGCAGGTCCGCGGGATCGGTGTGTCGCCGGCCGGGTGGCACCACCGGATGGACCTTGAGCAGCTGCCCACGACAGAACAGCTTCACCGTGGTCTGGTCGGCGCGGGCGGTCAGCCGCTGGCCGACCAGCTCGCCGGGCACCGAGTACAACGCTTGTCCGACCCGCACGTGCCGGTCCGGGGCAACCTTGGGCTGTGAGAACACCGCGACGCTGAACGACTCGGCCGGCACCGGCCGCAGCAGCGGCTGTTCCTCGGCAGTGAACACCTCGATCGGCCGGCAGCGGGCGGTGCCGTGCACCCGCTGTCCCGCGACGCCGCGGCACCACACCATGGCCTGCTTGCGGCAGTCGCTCACATCGCGAAACGCTTCTCCGGCAAAGAAGCTCGACCGCACATATTGGACACAGCGCTCGACCCTCGGCTTGTCGCAGGGCCGCCGGACCCGGGCCGGGTCCACCACGAACCCGCGGGCCTGGGCGTACTCGCGAAACGCGTCGTTCAACCGTGGCTCGGTCGCATCGGCGCGCTCGACGATCGCCTTCATGCTGTCCGGCACGACAACGGCGAAGATGCCGCCGAAGAACACCCACGCCGCCTCGAACCCGGCGATCACCTCGGCCAACGTCTGCCGATACGTGGGGTAGACGAACATGTGCCGCGAGTACACCGCGGTGAAGATCAACCCCTGCACGAGCCGGCGGGCACCTGCGGCCGGGTCCGGCACCAGACCGAGCCGACCGAAGTCCACCCGCGACTCCGAACCCGGATCGCCGTCGACCACCCGCACCGTGGTCTGCTCGCGG
>JAKEEW010000222.1 GCA_022616375.1 Sporichthyaceae bacterium | reverse complement strand
TCGCGACCCTCGACCCGGCCGCGTACCGCCGGCTCGGTCAGCTGGACCACGCCACCCTCGCCCCGCTCCTTGACGTCGACCACCACGCCGGAGAACCGCTCGCCGACCCGGTCGGCCAGCACCGCGGCCTCGACCAGGTCGACGCAGGCGGCCTCGACCCGGCTGGCGTGCGCGTCTGCCTGATGCATCCGCTCCGGCAACACCGGAAGCGTGACCCGGGCCCAGTCCGGCACCGCGGTGCCAGCACACAGCGCCAGGCAGACCTCACCGGTGTAGCGGTCAGCCAGCCGGCGCAGCGGCGCCGTGACATGCGCGTATTCGGACGCGACGGCGGCGTGCGTGGCCAGCTCGGGCACCCCGCCGGCGAAGGCGGTGTAGCCGGCGCCGCGCAGCAGGCTGGTGCACTCGTTGAGCATCGCGGCGTGCCGCGGCAGCCGGGGGTCGAGGGTCCGGATCATCTCCGCGTACGAGTCCTCGGGGGGCCAGTCGATCTGCAGCGCTCGGGCCACCCGGCGCAGCCGCTTGATCGCGTGCTCCGGAGCTGCCGGCAGGGTGCGCAGCAGGCCGATCTCGCCGTACAGCATCAGCTCGGCCGCCGCCATCCCGGTGAGCAGCGAGATCTGCGCGTTCCAGCCCTCGACCGGCAGCGGCGCGCGAAACACCAGCTGGAACGAGCCGGACGTCTCCACGACGTCCTGCTCCGGCAGCGGCAGGCTGATCCCGCCGCGCTCGGCCTCGCGCTGCTCACGCAGCCGTCCGACCTCGCGGAGCAGCTCGAGCGGCCCTTCGGCGGTATCGGTGTCAAGGGCCCGCTGCACCTGCTCGTAGCTGAGCTGCGCCCGGCTGCGCACCAACGCGCGGCGCACGTCGATGCCGACCCCCTCACCTGACCGATCGAGATCGAGCGTCCACAGCAGGGCCGGTCGGGTGACCCCGGGCAACAGGCTGGCCGCGCCCTCGCCGAGGGACTGCGGGTAGAGCGGGGTGCGGGCGTCCGGCAGGTACAGGGTCATGCCGCGGGCGTTGGCCTCCACGTCCAGCGGTGAACCGGGCCGGACGAACGCGGCCACGTCGGCGATCGCGTAGTGCACCCGGTAGCCGCCGGGGCGGCGCGCGATGTGGAGCGCCTGGTCGAGGTCCATCGAGCCAGGCGGATCGATGGTGACGAACGCGATGTCGGTGCGGTCCAGGTCGGGAAGGGTGGGCTCGCGCACGGCCGTCTCGGCATCGGCCAGCACCTCGGCCGGGAAGTCGGTAGGGACCGACAGCTGCGCGCGAACCAGGTCGAACCCGTGGCGCAGCCGTTGCCCATCAGCGGCCTGATACCGCAGAAAACGGTGGGGCACAGTCGGCAGCCTAGCGGCGCCGCCCGGGGCCGGCCGCTAGCGCAGGTGCGACGTGTCGTTGTAGCAGCGCAGCGAGGTCTGCCCGTCCTGGAACCACTGCGCGACGGTCACCGAGGCGGCGGACAGCTCCATCCGGTAGATCGACCCGACCGGCGCCGCCAGCGCCAGGCTGACCAGCAGCTTGATCGGCGACACATGGCTGACCAGCAGCACGGTCCGGCCCGGCTGGGCCGGCGGCAGCTCGTCCCGGAGCTGGCGGACCCGGGCGGCTACCGTGTCGAAGCTCTCCCCGCCCGGCGGGGCAACCGCGGTCGAGGCCAGCCAGGCGGAGAGCTCGGCCGGCCAGCCCCGCTCGATCTCGGCCCAGCGCAGCCCCTCCCACTCCCCGAAGTCGCACTCGACCAGTCGCTGGTCAATCCCGACCGATAGGCCGAGCGTGCGGGCCAGGATGTCCGCGCTCTGCCGGGCCCGCCGCAGCGGCGAGCTCAGCACGCTGTGCACCGGACCCACCCCCAACCGGTCCAGAGCGGCCGCTAGCCGCTCGATCTGGTCCCGGCCGGTCTCGGACAGCTCGGGATCGGTGCGGACCCCGGAGAAGCGCCGCTGAGCGGTCAGCGCGGTCTCACCGTGCCGGACCATCAGGAACGTGGTCGGGGCGAACAGGTCGGGCCGGCGCCAGCCCAGCGGGGTCAGCTGTTGGCCGCCGGCCACTGCTCGCCCCGGCTGGCCGCGTCCAGCGCCGCGTTCGCCAGCGCGTCGGCCGCCTTGTTCTGCTCCCTGGGCACCCAGCGGTAGGTGACCCGGCCGGACCGGGCCAGCGCGGCCGCCTCCAGCGCCAGCGGCCGCAGCGCCGGATGCTTGATCTTCCACCGCCCGCTCATTTGCTCGACCACGAGCTTGGAGTCCAGCCTGGCCTCGATCGCCGCATTCGGGTCGAGCGCCTTGGCCGCCCGCAGCCCGGCAATCAAACCGCGATACTCGGCCACGTTGTTGGTGGCGACCCCGAGCGCCTCCGCCGCCTCGGCGAGCACCGCGCCCGACTCGGGATCGCGGACCACGGTGCCGTAGGCGGCCGGGCCCGGATTGCCCCGCGCCGCGCCGTCGGCTTCCACGATCAGTAGCGGGTAGCCCACCGCGTCACCATCCAACCGCCGGTCGAACCAAGAAACGATCTAGAGCCCGGAGTCCGGGACCCGGATCAGGATCCGCCGGCACTCCTCGCAGCGCAGCACTGCGTCGGGCGGAGCGGTCCGGAACCGCTGCAGGTCGGTTGCCCCAATCTCTAGCCGGCAGCCGTCGCACCGGCGCTGCCGCAGCGGCGCCGCCCCTACCCCGCCCTGCTGGGCCCGAATTCGCTCGTACAGCGTCACCAGCTCGGTCGGCAGCTCGGCGACGACGCTCTTGCGCTGCTCGCTGAGCCCGCCGGCCTCGGCGTCCAACTCGGCGGTCTGGGCGTCGCGCCGGCTCTCGGCGGCAGCCAGCTCGGCACCGAGCCGGTCCTGCTCGGCGGTCAGCTCGGCCAACCGGGCGGCACACGACTCGGACCTCTCCATGATCTCCAGGACCACGTCCTCGAGGTCGGACTGCCGGCGCTGCAGGGTCTCGATCTCGTGCTGCAGGCTCTCCAGCTCCCGAGGCGATCCGACTTGGCCGCGATCGAGCCGCTCCCGGTCCCGGACCGCCCGGGCCCGGACCGCGTCCACGTCGGCCTCCGCCTTGCGCTGCTCGCGCTCGATGTCGGTCTGCTCGGTCTGCGCCGCGACCAGCAAGGTGCGCAGCTCGGCCATCCGGGTGGTGCCGCGCTGGATCTGCTCGTGCTCGGGCAGCCGCTGCTTGCGGTAGTCGAGCTGGTCGAGCCGGGAGTCGATGCGCTGCACTTCGAGGAGGCGCAGCTGGTCGTCGGCGGCGGCGGTCAGCGCGTTCAGGGCCGGATCCTCTTCTCTGGCGGCACGTGGGCGGTCCACGGATCGGTCACGATGGTCGAGATGTGCGTCTTAACCGTAGTCCCCCGCGCGGCCAGCCGGGTCTCCAGCAGCCGGGCCGCACCCGCCAGCCACGGCCACTCCGAGGCCCAGTGGGCGACGTCGACCAGTGCCGGGCTGCCCAGCTCCAGCGACTCGGATGCCGGGTGATGGCGCAGGTCGGCGGTGACGTACACGTCGGCGCCCGCGGCCCGGGCCGCGTCGAAATAGCCGTCCCCGGCGCCACCTGAGACCGCAACCCGGCGGATCGGCCGGTCGGCCTGTCCCGCCATCCGGATCCCGGCCGCGGTCGCCGGCAGCCCGGTGCGGACCCGGTCCACGAACCTGGCCAGCGGCTCCGGTTCGGCGAGCGCGCAGATCCGGCCAAGCCCGCGCCGGGAGTCGCCGTCGGCGCTGGCAGCCGGCACCAGCGGGGCCAGCGGCTCCAGCCCGAGCGCGGCCGCCAGCTCGTCGGACACCCCCGGCCAGGCCACGTCGGCATTGGTGTGCGCCACGTGCAGCGCTACCCCGTTGATCAGCAGCCGGTGGACCAGCGACCCCTTAGGCGTGGTGGCCGCCACGCCGTGCACGCCACGCAGGAAGAGCGGGTGATGGGTGACGATCAGGCCGGCTCCGCGCTCGATCGCCTCGGCGGCCACGGCGGCCACCGGGTCGATCGCGAACAGGACCAGCTCTACCGAAGCGCTGGGGTCACCGCAGACGAGGCCGATGGCGTCCCAGGGCTCGGCCCAGCTCGGCGGGTAGAGCTCGTCCAGACACTCGACGATCTCCGCGACGGTTGGCACGGTCGCAGCGTAGCGGCGAGGCAGTCGGCCAGCAGCTCGGCCAGCGCCCGGTCCGGGTCCGGTGCGCTGCGCATGATCGCGTCCAGCGTGCGGGCCACGGTCTGGGTGGCCGGACCGTAGGTGTAGATCCAGTTGCCTACCGGCTCGAGGATCGGCCAACGCGGTCCGGACCGGGCGCTCCCCCGGCTCGCCCGGCTGGCCCTGGTCACCTTGGCCAGCCGGCCGGCCGCCCGGTTCGCCGCCCGGCGGGGCTGGACCGCGGCCGGCTCGAAGCGCAGCGCCGCTTGGGCACACCGGATCACCAGCTCCGGCGCGGTGGTCCGGGCATCGCCGACCGCGCCGGCCAGGTCGGGGACGAGCTGGGCCAGCCGGGGCCGGGCCTGGTCCGAGGTCGCGTCGTTCACCAGCCGCGCCACCGCGGCCAGCACCGGATGGGTGCAGCGCGGCGAGTCGCTCCAGCGCTCGCCGGCCAGCACCGAGGCGAGCTCCATCAGGCAGCCGCCGTCAATCGGGTCGAGATGCCGCCCGCTGGCCAGCACGGGCAGCGTGTCGGGAAGGCGGGTCACCGCTGGCCTCCCTCCGCGGTCAGGGTGGCTAGACGCGGACGATCGCGTGCACGATCCAGTACGAGATCGCGGCGATGATCCCCGCGCCCGGGAACGTGAGAATCCACGCAGTGACAATGTTCCCCGCGACGCCCCACCGAACCGCGGACAGTCGCCTGGTCGCGCCGGCGCCCAGGATCGCCGAGGTAATCGTGTGCGTGGTCGAGATCGGCGCGTGGAAGACGTACGCGGTGGTGTAGAGCACGGCGGACGCGGTGGTCTCGGCGGCGAACCCGCGCGCCGGGTCGAGGTGCACGATCCGCCGGCCGAGCGTGCGCATGATGCGCCAGCCACCGGCGTAGGTGCCCAGTGCCAGCGCGGTCGCCACCAGGACGATCGCCCATACCGGCACGTGGTCGAAGTTGTCCTGCGCGCCCACCGTGACCAGCGCGAGCAGGATCACGCCCAGCGTCTTCTGCGCGTCCTGCAGGCCGTGTCCAAGCGCCATCGCCGCGGCCGAGACCGTCTGCGCCTTCCGGAACCCGCGGTTCACCCGGCCCGGGTGCGCCCGCCGAAAGCCCCACAGGATCGCGGTCATCACCAGGTAGCCGAGCATCACACCGACGATCGGTGAGATCAGCATCGGGATGACCACCTTGGTCAGCACGCCGTCCCATTTCACTGTGTTGGCCGCGGCCAGGGAGGCGCCGACCAGACCGCCGATCAGCGCGTGGGTCGAGGAGGAGGGCAGCCCGAAGTACCAGGTCAGCAGGTTCCAGCTGATCGCGCCGATGAGCGCACCGGCAACCAGGACCAGACCCTGGTCGCCCTCCGGCGTGCTGATGATGCCGCTACCGACGGTCTTGGCGACCTCCTGCCCCAGGTAGGCGCCGATGAAGTTCATCACCGCAGCCATCAGCAGCGCGGCACGCGGCGTCAGAGCCCGGGTGGAGACCGAGGTGGCAATCGCGTTGGCCGCATCGTGGAAACCGTTGGTGAAGTCGAAGACAAGCGCAATCGCGACGATCACGATCAGACCGACGAGCGCCGCGCCGTCCACCAAGCCTCCCGCGAGCCGGCCGGATCACAGTTCGCTGAAACACCACAGTGCCACTGCGGTAACGGTCGTTACTACCACGGGTGGCGGGATTCGGCGCGCAGCACCCCAGGGGGTTCACAACATCCCCCGCATGGAGCAGCCTCTCTAGGAGATCCAGGCGACGGCGAAGGACGCCGTCACGAGAGTGAGGGATCATGCGCAAACCGTCCCGCACGTTAGCGGGAACCATCGCGCTGCTGACCACGGCGGCTCTCGCCGTAGCAGCTGGAACGAGCAACTCGGCGTTAGCCAGCGGGAGCGGCGACCTAGGACGCTCCCACGCCGCTCCCCAGGGCGATACGGCTGCCAGCAAGGACAAGGACAGCCGTAAGGGTCACCTCAATCCGTCGGCCACCCAACTCGCCAGAGCCGACGCCCTCGACGCAATCGTGCGCTGGAACGACTTCGGCACCCCGGCGACCCTGCTGTCCCAGGGCAAGCCACTGGCCACCGACCTCGGCGCGGAGCCGGTCGCAGCGGCCAAGACCTACATCGCAACCAACCGCGCGGTGCTCGGGCTGACCGAGTCCGCGGCCAAATCTCTCGAGCTGCTCGCCGTCGCTCCGATGGGCAAGGGCGCTGCTGTTCTGTTCCGGCAGAGCTTCGGCAGCCTCGACGCGGGAGTCGACGGCCTGCTGACGATCGGCGTGCGCGACGGCGCCGCCTGGTACGTCAGCTCGTCCCTGACCAAGAACGCCGCGGCTCCCGCGAGCGCGACGCTGTCCGCCGCCGAGGCGCGCCAGATCGCGATCCGTGACTCCGGTCGGGCCGACGCGGCCGTGGCCCGCACCCAGCTGGTCGCGGTGCCGACCGTTGACGGCGCCCGGGCCGCCTACCTGGTCACGCTCGGCGCCAACGTCGACGGAGCCAATGGCTCGCCGGTGGCGTACGCCACCTACGTCGATGCGCGCAACGGCTCGGTTCTCCTCCGCGAGGACCTGGTCGACCACGACACGGACGACCCGGAGTGGGCGGTCTTCCCGAACACGCCGCCGACCGACTACTCGTCCACCGACACCCGTGAGCTGTGGTGCTTCACCGGCGCTGCGGCCGGCTGCGACGAGGTGGTCGGCAGCTCGGCGTCGCCACTGGCCTGGGACGTGGATCCGGCCACCGGTGTATCCACGCTCACCACGAGCGGCAACAACTCGTTCGCGGTGCACAACTGGTTCAGCAACAACCCGTTCAGCGTGGGCACTGAGCTGGCCACCCCCAGCCCGACCCGGGAGTACACCTACCCGTGGACCAACCAGTGGCTCGAACAGCGCTGCAACCCGGACACCACGTTCACCTCGCCGGAACGCAACGACATCGACGCAGCCCGGGCAAACCTGTTCGTGGGGCACAACCGGATGCACGACTGGAGCTACCACCTCGGCTTCACCGAGGCGCTCTGGAACCTGCAGAAGGACAACTTCGGCATGGGTGGGCTCGGCAACGACGTCGAGCAGGGCAACGCCCAGGCCGGTGGGGTCACCGGTGGCCCGGCATCCGGATTCGCCGCGCGTGACAACGCCAACCAGATCACCCCCGGCGACGGCATCGCGCCCACCACGAACATGTACCTGTGGCAGCCGATCGCCGGCGCGTTCTACGCCCGGTGCGTCGACGGCGACTACGACATGTCCGTGATCGCACACGAGTACGGCCACGCCATCACCAACCGGATGCTCAACGGGCCGGACGCCGGCTTCAGCTCACCGCAGGGCATGAGCGAGAGCTGGTCGGACCTGGTGGCGATGGAGTACCTGACCGAGCACGGCTACGCTCCGCCGGGGATCCGGGCCTTCACGATCGGCGAGTACGTCACCACCGACCCGGTCGCCGGCATCCGCAACTACAACATGAGCAACAGCCCGCTCAACTACTCCAGCATCGACTACGACTTCGTCGGACTGCAGGTCCACGCCTCCGGTGAGACCTGGAGCGCGACGAACTTCGACATCAGGTCGGCGATGATCGCCCGCTACGGCGCCGGTACGCCGGCGTTGCAGAAGTCCTGCGCGAACGGGCTCACCCCGGTCACCTCGTGCCCGGGCAACCGGCGCTGGGCACAGATCATGTTCGACTCGTTCCCGCTGATGGCGTTCAGCCCGGTCAGCATGGTCGACTCGCGTAACGCCATGCTCGCCGCGGACCTGATCCGCTTCGGTGGAGCGAACCAGGACATCCTCTGGAACGCGTTCGCCCAGCGCGGTCTGGGTGAAGCTGCGGCCAGCAACGGAGCCGGGGATGTCAACCCGACGCCAGGCTTCACCTCGCCGTTCGCCAACGAGGCCGCGGTGACGTTCAAGCCGGTCGACGAGAACGACGCCATCGTCTCCGGCGCCAAGCTGTTCGTCGGGCACTACCAGGCACGGGCGGTGGCGGTCGCCGACACCGATGCGGCCACCCCGCTGACCGACCAGGTGCAGCTGGTGCCCGGCACGTACGACCTGATCGCGCAGGCTCCGGGCCACGGCCACGCCCGGGTCGCCTCGTTCACGGTCAAGGCTGGTCAGGTCCGCGATCTTCAGGTGAAGCTGCGGACCAACCTCGCGTCCAGCGGCGCCGGGGCTTCGGCATCCGGTGACGGCATCAACCTGGCCAGGTTGATCGACGACGACGAGGCGACCAACTGGGCCTCGCTCGGCAGCCCGGTGGCCGGCAAGCAGGTGACGGTCGACCTGGCCGGTGGTGCCCAGAAGGTCCGCCGGGTCCAGGTGAGCGCGCAGCTTCGTCCGGCGATCGCCGGCGATCCCGACGCCGGTGGGCAGGCTCGGGTCTCGGCGCTGCGCCAGTTCCGGATCCTGGCCTGCACGGCAGGTGGGGCGGTCACGTGCGCCAACCCGGCCGACTTCCACGTGGTCTTCACCAGCGCGGCGGACGCGTTCCCGTCCATCGCGCCGCGGCCACGTGCGCCGGAACTGACCATCCGGTCGTTCTCGATCGGGAACACGACGGCCACGCACCTGCGCATCGAGGTCGTGACCAACCAGTGCACGGGAGCCCCGGCCTACGCCGGTGACCAGGACGACGATCCGCTGAACGTCACCGACTGCGCTGCCGGTAGCACGCAGGACGACAACGTGCGAATCTCCGAGTTGCAGGCGTTCGCCCAGTAAGGAGGCACGGTAACTCGGTGGGCGGGCCGTCTCGCACGGCCCGCCCACCGGCATGTCCGGGGGTCAACCGGGGTGTGAACCGACCGCGTCCCTGATCTCCCGGCCGAGCTCGGACTCGTCGAAGCGGGCGCAGTGCGCGCAGCAGTAGAACCGGCCCATCACCTCGACACCGTGCCCGACGATCCGGACGGCGCAGTGCTCGCAGATCGGGGCCAGCCGATGTGCGGCGCATTCGAACGAGTCGAACACGTGCACGTCGCCGCTCACCGTGCGGACCTCGAACGACATCCAGTAGTCGTTCCCGCATACCTCGCAGATCGCCATGTGGAGCCTCCTCGACGTCACCGGCAGCCTGCGCCGCACCCGCCGGCCCAGGCAACCCGAGTCGGCCAACCGGGCCACTGACTACCCCGGCTGCTCCGATGGCTCCTCGTCCAGCCACAGGCAGAACGGGTGACCGGCCGGGTCGAGGAAAACCCGCACCTCGTCCTGCGGCTGGTAGTCGGCCAAGGTCGCGCCGGCCGCGGTGGCATGAGCCGCCGCGCCCTCGAGGTCGAAGACCCGGATCTCCAGGTGCATCATCATCTGCTGGTCACCCGGACCGGCCGGCCAGGTGGGCCGGGCGTAGGGCGACTCGGTCTGGAACGACAGCGCCACTGCGCCGTCGGCCGCGCTCAGCAGAACCCAATCCGGCTCCTCCGCCCTGATCCGCAAGCCGAGCAGCCGGCAGTAGAACCGAGCGAGCTCGCCGGGATCCGGGGCGCTGATGTTGACCGTGCTGATGGACAGCTTTGGGGGCATTCGCCGATTATGCCGGCCGAGGCGACCGGGCCGCTGGATGCACTGGCCTGGCCGCTGGATGCACCGGCCGGGCAGTCTGTCGGACCGGCGCAGTAGCGTCGAAGCCATGACCGTAACGGTGGACAACCTCGACGCGGTGGGCAATGTGGTCGACCGCGACTACCAGCACGTGACCAAGAAGATCACGCCAGCCGCGCCGCTGCGACTGCCCGACACCTACCTGAAGTGGTACGGGTTGTGCCGGCCGGACCAGACCATCGACCCGGCCGTGGATGCCGAGGCGCGAGCGTTCATCGCGGCCGAGACGGCGGCCGGACGGCTGCCCATCTCCGGTGACCTCGGTTTCGTGGTCCACCACCTGTCCGGCGAGCACGTTCATCTGCTGCTTGTGTTCACCTGGCGGGGCAACAACGAGATGTGGGAGACCACGTACTTCAAGGACGACCGGGCCGGCGAGCCGTTCCAGCTTCCGCCGCAGGGCGCTCACCGTGGCGCGATGTGCGTCTGGGAGTTCGGCGCGGTTGCGCATGAGCACCTGGCATGGACCCGCTACCTACGCTCCAACCGGGACGATGCCGCCAAGCGTGCCTACGCGGAGTCGCAGTTCAGCGGCACCATCTAGCCGGGGCGGGCTACTCGACCGTGCGTAGGATCTGCTCGATCGACGCCGCCCGGGACCGCAGCTCGGACACATCCGCGGCGGTCCGCGGCTGGGCGTCGAGGGTGTTCTCGGCGAGCTGTTCGTAGCGCTGGACGAGCTGGCGCAGGCTCTCCTCGTGCGCGGCCTTGAGCTTGGTCTGGCGCAGCTCGACGAAGCTGGCAATCACCATGCCGATCAGGACGATGCTCAGGGTCAGGATGCCGAGCAGCAGGATCGCGCCTGGCCAGGTGCTGATGTCCATCAGGAGTGCTCCTTGCGTCCGGGACCCTTCACCGGGTCCGATGTGGTCAGCGTCGTCGCGGCCTCGGCCAGCGCCGACGCGGTCAGGTGGAGATCGAAGTCGGCGAGCTCGAAGTACTTCATGGCCTTGCCCTCCTCGGACAACTCCAGGCTGCCGACGATCAGGCCGGCGGCTTCGAGTCGCTGCAGATGCATATGCAACAGCGGGCGGCTCACTCCGATCTCTCGGGCCAGATGGCTCACGTAGTCGCGACCGCCGGCGAGCCTCGCCACGATGCGCAGCCGCAGCGGATTTGCCAGCGCCGCCAACATCTCGACCAGCTCGTCGCCGGTCGGCCGCCGCACTGTCATGGTGCTCCGTCATATGTAAGAGAGTTCTGACACATGAAAGCTAGCACCGTCGATGGAATGAGAGCAAGGGGTTGCGGAAGGATCAGATATCGACGGCGAGGCGGACCGCCACTAGATCGCCCACCTCAAGCCCTTCGGCCTTGCGCACCGACGCCTTCACCGGCACGATGTAGCGCCCATCCTTCGGATACAGCGAGGTCTTCCAGCCGGTCTCGCCGATCTGCGCCTTGACCGGGATCATGCCCCAGCCGTAGGTCACGAATGCGGAGGTGGCCTCGATCTGGTCGCACTCTTCTTCCGGAACGGTGATGAAGTGCCACGGCGACGGGCCCTTCCAGAGCCACAGCGTCCCGCTGAACTCCAGATCCATCCGGTCAGGATAGGAGCCGACCAGTGTGGTGGACCATACATGGCAGAATCCGAACCACATTCGAGCAGCTCAGGGACCGATTGTGACCGTTTCAGCCGTCCGTAGACGGATGGCGCGACCGAGAAAGCTGCGCTAACCGTCCTCGCCGTCGACAGGACTTCGACCTTATTGCAGCGATCACGGGTCAGCCCGTCGAAACCCTGGATGGCTAGGGTGTGTCTCCCAAGTCTTGGTGGATGCGGGCGGCGATCCAGACGGCGTCCGGCAAGGCGAAGGAGGAGTCGATAGTGGAGCTATGGCGACTCTC
>JAKEEW010000026.1 GCA_022616375.1 Sporichthyaceae bacterium | reverse complement strand
TAGCGGTGGCCGTGCGCGTGCGGTGAGAGCAGCTCTTCGAGCTCCTGCTCACGGTCCGCGGTCGAGACGAACAGCAGCTCGTCGCCGGCCTCGAGTGGGTCGTCCCGGGCCGGCACCAGCACCCGGCCCTCCCGGATGATCGTCACCAGCGCGGTGTCCGACGGCCACCGCACGTCGCCGACCCGGGTGCCCACCAGGGGCGCGTCCCCGGGCAGGGTGAGCTCTACCAGGTTCGCCTCGCCCTGGCTGAACCGCAGCAGCCGGACCAGGTCGCCGACGCTGACCGCCTCTTCCACCAGCGCGGACAGCAGCCGCGGGGTCGATACCGCGACATCCACGCCCCAGGACTCGTTGAACAGCCATTCGTTCTTCGGGTGGTTGACCCTGGCCACGACCCGGGGCACCCCGTACTCGGTCTTCGCCAGCAGCGACACCACCAGGTTGACCTTGTCGTCCCCAGTTGCCGCGATGACCACCTGGCAGCGGGCCAGCTCGGCCTCCTCCAGCGCGGAGATCTCACACGCGTCGGCGAGCAGCCACTCGGCCGACGGGACGCTTTCCATCTTGATGGCCCGTGGGTCCCGCTCGATCAGTAGCACCTCGTGCCCGTCTTCCAGCAGCTCGGCGGCGATCGAGCGGCCGACGTTGCCGGCACCGGCGATGGCAACCCGCATCAGTGCTCCTCCGGACCCTTGGCGCAGGCCGCCTCGACCGTGGCCACATCGGACTCGTTCATCATCAGGTGCACCTGGTCGCCGTCCTGGATCACCAGGTCGCGGGTCGGCAGGACGCCCTGCCCCAACCGGATCAGGAACGCGACCCGGCCGCCGGTGGCTTCTTCGACGTCCCGCAGCCGGTGCCCGACCCACCCGTCGGCCAGGTTCACCGCGGCGAGCCGGACATTGCCGCTCGGATCCCGCCAGAGTGGCTCGGAGCCCTTCGGCAGCAGCCGGCGCACCATCTGGTCCGCGGTCCACCGCACCGTGGCCACGGTCGGGATGCCCAGCCGCTCGTACACCTCGGCTCGGCCCGGGTCCTTGATCCGGGCCACTACGTGCTCGACCCCGAAGGTCTCCCTAGCCACCCGGGCGGCCAGGATGTTGGAGTTGTCCCCGCTACTCACCGCAGCGAGCGCGGCCGCTTCCTCGATCCCGGCTTCGCGCAGCGTGTCGCGGTCGAACCCCATCCCGGTGACCCGCCGGCCGTTGAAGTGCCCGCCGAGCCGGCGGAACGCGTCCGGGTTCTGGTCGATGACCGCCACCGAGTGGCCGCGGTCCTCGAGGATGTGGGCCAGCGTCGAGCCGACCCGCCCACAGCCCATGATCACGATATGCACGGTCGTCCTTCCGGGTGACGGCCCCTCGGATCCGGGGCGGCTCGTGCGAGGGAGAGCAGCCGGCCACGACGCTACACGCTGGCTTGCGCGTTGCCTGCGGGCAGGATCGCACTAGCATCCCTTCGTGCCCAGTCTGCGGGATCTTCTCAAGCGTGTCCTGGTCGGCCGGGCGCTGCACAGTGACCGGTTGCACGAAACGCTGCTGCCCAAGCGGGTGGCGCTGCCGGTGTTCGCCAGCGATGCGCTCTCCTCGGTCGCCTACGCGCCACAGGAGATCCTGCTCACGCTGTCCGCGGCGGGCCTGGCGGCATACCACTTCAGCCCGTGGGTCGGCCTCGCGGTTGTGGTGGTCATGCTGATCGTGGTCACCTCGTACCGGCAGAACGTGCGCGCCTACCCGAGCGGCGGTGGCGACTACGAGGTGGCGACGGTCAATCTCGGTCCCAACGCCGGGCTGACCGTGGCCAGCGCGCTGCTGGTCGACTACGTGCTCACGGTCGCGGTCTCGGTGTCCTCCGGGGCGGACTACGTCGCGTCCCGGGTGGACCTCGTGCAGGACCACAAGATCGGCTTCGCGGTCAGCATCGTCGCGCTGCTAACCCTGATGAACCTGCGCGGCGTGCGTGAGTCGGGCACCGCGTTCGCGATTCCCACCTACGCCTTCATGATCGGGGTGTTCGCCCTGATCGCCTGGGGATTCACCCGGGTCGGGGTGTTCGGTGACGAGCTGCGCGCGCCGTCGGCCGGCTACACCGTGCTGCCGCACGAGGGCTACGAGAGCCTGACCGGCCTCGCGCTGGCATTTCTGGTGCTGCGCGCGTTCTCGTCCGGTTGTGCCGCGCTCACCGGGGTGGAGGCGATCAGCAACGGGGTGCCGGCGTTTCGCAAGCCGAAGAGCCGCAACGCCGCGACCACCCTGCTCCTGCTCGGGCTGATTGCGGTGACGATGTTCGCCGGCGTGCTTGCGCTCGGCCGGATCTCGGACACCCGGTTCGCCGAGGACGCGTCGCACCTGATCGGTCCGGACGGGAAGCCGGTGGCTGCGCAGGACCCGATCATTGCGCAGGTGTCTGCGGCCGTGTTCGGCGATCAGACGCTCGGCTTCACCTATGTCACCGTGGCGACCGCGCTGATTCTGTTCCTGGCCGCGAATACGGCGTTCAACGGGTTCCCGGTGCTCGGCTCGATCCTGGCCAGGGACGGCTACCTGCCGCGCCAGCTGCACACCCGTGGTGACCGGCTGGCCTTCAGCAACGGCATCGTCCTGCTGGCCGGGTTCGCTTGCCTGCTCATCTACGCGTTCCGGGCCGATGTCACCCGGCTGATCCAGCTCTACATCATCGGGGTGTTCGTCTCGTTCACGCTCAGCCAGACCGGCATGGTCAGGCACTGGACCAGATTGCTGCGCACCGAGACCGACCCGAGGACCCGGCGGGACATGATGCGCTCCCGGGTGATCAACGCGGTCGGTCTAACCTGCACCGGGCTGGTCCTGGTCATCGTGCTGCTGACCAAGTTCACCAAGGGTGCCTGGATCGTCTGCGTGGCGATGCCGATCATCTTCTTCATCATGCGGGCGATCCGGAAGCACTACGAGCGGGTCCGGGCCGAGCTGGCCGTGGACGAGACCGACGACGAGGCCATGCTGCCGGCCCGCAACCACGGCATCGTGCTGGTGTCGAAGATCCACAAGCCGACACTGCGGGCGCTCACCTACGCCAGGGCGAGCCGGCCGACCTCGCTCGAGGCGATCACGGTCAACGTGGACCCGGGGGAGACCAGGGCACTGCAGGCGGAATGGGATCGGCTGGACATCCCGGTCCCGCTCAAGGTGCTGGACTCGCCGTTCCGCGAAGTCACCCGGCCGATCGTGGACTACGTGAAGTCGATCCGCCGGTCCAGCCCGCGCGACGTGATCACGGTGTATATCCCGGAGTACGTGGTCGGGCGCTGGTGGGAGCAGCTGCTGCACAACCAGAGCGCGCTGCGGCTGAAGGGCCGGTTGCTGTTCACGCCCGGCGTGATGGTCACGAACGTGCCGTTCCAGCTGCGCTCCTCGGCCCGGGCCGCGGATCGGCCGGAGGCGCCGGCCGCCGGTGCGGTGCGCCGCGGCGAACGGTCGGGGTCCAACCGGTCGGGCAGCGGCGGCGGTGAGCCGAGCTGAGCGGCAGCGAGCAGCAGCCGGATTCCGCCGGGCTGGCCGGAGCCGGGCTGGCCGGAGCCGGGCCGGCCAACGAGCCGGCCGCTGTCGGGCCGGTCGGGGAGCTCGTCGAGCTCACCGTTGGGCCGGTCGCCCACGGTGGGCACTGTGTGGCCAGGCAGGAGGGCCGGGTGGTGTTCGTCCGGCACGCGCTGCCGGGGGAGCGGGTCTTGGCCCGGATCACCGGCGGCCGGTCCGGCGACCGGTTCTTGCGCGCCGACACGGTGCAGGTTCTCGACGCCTCGCCGGACCGGGTGCCGTCGCCGTGCCCGTACGCCGGGCCCGGCCGCTGCGGCGGCTGTGACTGGCAGCATGCCTCGGTACCGGCGCAGCGCAGGCTCAAGGCCGACGTGGTGGCCGAGCAGCTGCACCGGCTAGCCGGCCTGGACCGACCGGTCACCGTGGCCGAGCTACCCGGCTCGCCGGACGGGCTGGCCTGGCGGACCCGGGTGCAGTTCGCGGTGGACCGATCCGGCACGGTCGGGTTCCGCCGGCACCGGTCGCACGACGTCGAGCCGGTGGCCGGCTGCCTGATCGCGCATCCGTTGGTCGAAGCGCTCGGCATCGAGGGACAGCGCTGGCCCGGAGTGACCGCGGTGAAGGTCGCTGTGTCGGTCGGCTCCGGCGAGGCGCTGGTGGAGACCGTCGAGACGGCGCAGGCGCCCGCCGCGTCGAGCGACGAGCACCTGGTCGAGTCCGCCGCCGGCCGGACCTGGCGGGTATCCGGCACCGGGTTCTGGCAGGTCCACCCGGCCGCGGCAGACACGCTAGTCGGCTGCGTGCTGGAGCTGCTGGCACCGCGCGCCGGGGAGCGGGCGCTCGATCTCTACAGCGGGGTAGGGCTGTTCGCGGGCGCGCTGGCCGAACGCCTCGGACCGGACGGGCGAGTGATCGCGATCGAGAGCGACCGGCGCGCGGTCCGGGACGCCCGGCACAACCTGGCCGATCTCCCCGGGGTCCGGCTGCTGTCCGGCCGGGTGGAGCGGGCCCTGCCGCGGACCGGCTGGCACCGAGCCGACCTGGTCGTGCTCGACCCGCCGCGGCCGGGCGCGGGCCGCGGAGTGGTCGATCGGATCGCCGGGCTCCGGCCGCGGGCGGTGGCCTATGTCGCCTGCGACCCGGCCGCGCTGGCCAGGGATGTCGGGTACTTCGGCGGGCACGGTTACCGGCTCGCCGACCTGCGCGGGTTCGACCTGTTCCCGATGACCCAGCACGTCGAGTGCGTTGCGCTCCTCGAGCCGGCCGTGACGCCCCCGGCTACCGCATGATCAGGGACTCAGGTAGCCGTTTCTGAGCCTGTCGCGCATTCCGGGTGCGGCGATTGGGGGCCGGGGCGGATCGGGTGGTGGGTGATCCCGGGGGTGCTAGGAGGTTGAACCGCCCCGGGTTTGATGCCGCATCTTTCTGAGTTGGAAGGATGCGATCCATGCCGAAGAAGATCGATGCGAAGGTCAAGGAGCGATGCGCGCGGTTG
>JAKEEW010000221.1 GCA_022616375.1 Sporichthyaceae bacterium | reverse complement strand
TGCGCAGCACAAGTTCTTGGGTGGAGACCGGAGCGGCCGGCAACAGCGCGCACAACGCAACGGCAAGAGTGCGGCAAAAAGTCATGGCGGGCCAGAGGAGCGACGACGTGGGTCGTCGATTCCCGACACCGCTATCGGTCCTTGGGATCGGCGAGCCGAGCGTGTAAGACCCGCATGTGCCCGCTGGCCATCACCGACTTCTGCTGCTAGAAACCAACTGAAACCCTGTGGGGGGCGGCTGGGCGGGCCGCCGCGAGTGCCTGCACCGCGCACCCTTACGGAGGCGATGACCGAATGCGCCGCTCACTTGCAGCGTTAGCTCTCGGCGCAGTACTCGCAACAATCCCGACCACCGTCGCGCTGGCCGATCCGGCGCATGTGCCCGGTGGGCCGTGTATCCAGGACAACCAGAATGTCTCGCTGTCCAGCGTGGCCAACTACGCCGACGTAGTTGCCGGGCTGGATCAGATCGAGCGGACGAGCAACGGCCTGGTCTCGGTCGGCAGTGCCGGGCAGTCCGGCGAAGGCCGTGAGCTGCTCTACGCCACCGTCGGCACCGGTCCCGACGTGTTCTGGCTGCAGGCCCGGATCCACGGCAACGAGCTGCACTCGACCGAGGCGGCGCTGGCGATCCTGAAGCACCTGGCCAGTGGTGCGCCGGACGCGCGCCTGATCCGGGACAACCTCACCGTCGTCGTGATCCCGATGTACAACACGGACGGTGCGGAGGCCAACATCCGGCAGAGCACGACGCCACTGCGGATCGACCTCAACCGGGACTGGGAGAACTTTGCCCAGCCCGAGTCGCGGGCCTTCTGGCAGCTATTCACGCAGGTCCGGCCCACCTACGCCCTCGACCTGCACCACATGGGCCAGGCACCGATCGTAGCCGGCACCGACGACCTCAACCAGTTCCAGATCGGCGCTCGGTCGATCGACCCGAGCCGGATGACCGCCGCTCAGTGGGCGACCAACCGCGCCATGGCGATGGTGAGCCTGGAGGCGCTCGACCAGTTCGGGCCGGTGAACTACGCCCGATACCCGATCATCGACATCACCAACGCGGTGATCAGCCGGATGATTATGGGCGGCACGGCCCCGCTCGGGGAGACCCCGGTCGCCCACATCGTGGATGGCGCGATCTTCTACGAGGTCCGGTCGGTCGGCCAGAAGAGCAACGGCCAGCTGGAGAACCTGTTCCGGATCCCGACCATGGCGGTGCTCGTGGCGGCCGCGGACGGCTCGCTGGCCGGTCAGGACATCAGCGGGTTCGACGCGCTGCCGTTCGCGGTCCAGCGCCCCTGCGGCGTCTAGGCGGCACAGCCGCTGGCTAGCAGGTAGTTCGCAGCCGGGGTGGGTCCCATCCGACGACGGAGGGCCCACCCCGGCTGAGGCGGTGGGGGTATGTCGCGCACCGCCTGTCTGAACCGCAAGCGGCGTTCTAACGTGAACGGCAGAACGACGACAGCGGGGGAGGTGTCGATGCCGATGACCAGACCCGGCAAAGCTCTGAGTGCGCGAGCCATGCGAGATGTGCTCGAGATCGTGGATCCGGCTGCGCACACCGGCGACGGTGAGCAGGTGCCGTGGACCATGCTGCAGGCGCTGGCTGCCGTGGTCGGCTGTGACGATGCCACGTTCCTGGTAATGGACGTGCGCAACCGGCGCACCGCGCAGCAGGCCTATGTCGGGGCGGAGTCGCCCGACTCGGGTGCCGGGACCCCAAGGCCGCAGATCCCGGCACCCGGGCCGGAGGTGACCTGGGACGACGACCCGGACGGCGAAGCCCTGTTCTGGTCGGGGTTCTGGGAGTGCATAGCCTGCTGCTATCCGCAACGGACCGGCGACTTCAGCACGGTCACCCGGTTGTCGGACTTCTACACCCGGCGAGAGTTCGCCCGGACCAAGATGGGGGCGTTCGCCGCCCTGACCGGCTTCCGGCACGAGATCATGCTCCCGTTGCCGCCGGACGGCGATCTCGACCGGCGGGTGTTGCTGTTCCGGGCCGGCGGTCCGGACTTCACCGATCGGGACGTGCTGCTGCTCACGTTGCTCCGTCCGCATGTCTATGCGTTGCATCAGCGCCAGCGGCGCCGCCGGCGCGGCTGGCCCGACCTCACGCCGCGACAGCTGGAGATTCTCCGGTTGGTCGCCGTCGGGTGCAGCAACGCCCAGATCGCGCGCGCCCTGCTGCTGTCCGAGGCCACCGTGGGCAAGCACCTCGAGAACATCTATGCCCGGCTCGAGGTGACCAACCGGACCGCCGCGGCCGCGACCCTGGCTACCCTCGAACCCTGCGCACGAGCCTCGGTACTGGAGTGGTCATGAGTGTGCGGTTCGACGGACGGATCCGCCGCTGGCGCGAGGACAGTCCGGGTGGTTTGCATGTGATCGACATCCCGGCCGATCTGGTCGCCGAGCTGGGTGGACGGCGCCAGATGCGGATGAGTGGCGCACTCAACGGGATCCCGTTCACCGGCAGCACCATGCTGGTCGCCGGTGGCGGGTTCTGCGTCGGGGTGAGCAAGGCCGCGATGAAGTCGGCGGACGTCTCGCTCGGCGACGCGGTCGAGGTGGAGCTCCAGGCCGCGAACTAGCCCGGCCCGGCGAGCTAGCCCGGCCCGGCGAGCTAGCCCGGCCCTGCGGGCTAGCCCGGCTGCCAACCTAGCGCTGCGCGATGAATGCCTCGATGCCGTCGAGCAGCCGATGCAGGCCGAACTCGAACGCCTGCTCCTGGGTGAAGGCGAACGAGTCATCGGCCATCGAGGCCAAGGTCGGGTAGTCGCCGGAGCCGAACGCCTGCTCCATCGTCGGGCCGTGCGCCGCCCAGAACTCATCGTCACTGAGCCCGGTGCTCTCACCGGCGGTTCGAGCGTTCAGGTAGCCCCGCGCGGTCCCGGTCACGAAGCTGTCCACCACGACCATCACCATGACGCGCTCCTGGTCGGACAGGCCGATCCCGCTGAGGCCGCGCTGCACCAGCTCTACCCCGGGCTGCTCGGCCCGAACGGCGCCGGCAAGACCACAGCGGTGCGAGTCTTCGCCACGCTGGTCCGGCCGACCGGTGGCCGGGCCGAGGTTGCGGGCTTCGACGTGGTCCGCCAGCCTCGGCAGGTGCGGCAGCGGATCGGTCTCGCCGGGCAGCACGCGGCCCTCGACGAGATCCTGACCGGCCGGCAGAACCTGGAGATGTTCGGCCGGTTGTTCCACCTCGGCGGCAAGCGGGCCAAACAGCGCGCGGCCGAGCTGCTCGAGCGGTTCGACCTGGTCGAGGCGGCCAACAAGGGCGTGAAGGAGTACAGCGGCGGCATGCGGCGCCGGCTCGACCTGGCCGCGAGCATGATCCTCGCGCCCAAGGTCATGTTCCTTGACGAGCCGACCACCGGTCTGGATCCACGCGGCCGCAACGAGGTCTGGACAGCGATCCGGTCGCTGGTCGCCGGTGGCACCACGGTGCTCCTCACCACCCAATACCTGGACGAGGCCGACCAGCTCGCCGGCCGGATCGCGGTCATGGATGGTGGCCGGGTGATCGCGGACGACACCCCGACCGCGCTGAAGGACAAGGTCGGCGGAGACCAGATCGAGGTCGTCGTGCGCACTGTGGCCGACCTACCGATCGCCAGCAAGGTGGTTGCCAGGGTGGCGAGCGCCGCGCCGACCGCCGAGGAGGACGGCCAGCGGGTCTACGCCCCGGTGGCCGACCGGATCGCGGCGCTGACCGAGGTGGTCCAGGCCCTGCAGGAGGAGGGCATCGCGGTCGATGACGTCAGCCTCCGCCGGCCGACCCTCGACGACGTGTTCCTTCGCCTGACCGGGCACCACACCGAAGACAAGGGAGTAAGTGGATCATGAGCGCACTCGACCTCGACGCGCGCGGCGAGCTCGGCTCGGACCGGATGCGGTGGGCGATGGCGGACTGCTGGACGATCGTCCGCCGTGGGCTGACCCACCTGATCCGCCAGCCGTCCAACATCGCCTGGCAGCTGGGCTTTCCGATCGTGTCCGTGCTGTTGTTCGGATACGTGTTCGGCAGCGCGATGTCGGTGCCCGGCGGGGGTGACTACCGGGAGTTCCTGATGCCCGGCATGTTCGGCATGGCCATGGCATTCGGTTTCATGAACACGGCGTACCTGGTGGTGCTTGACACCTCGAAGGGCATCACCGACTGGTTCCGGTCGATGCCGATGGCCGAGTCGGCGGTCGTCACCGGGCGTGGCGTCGGCGACCTCATCGGTGCCGCTCTCGACCTGCTGGTGCTGGCGCTGACCGCCCTGGTGGTCGGCTGGCGATCCGACGGCGGTCTGCTGGCCACCGCGGCTGCTTTCGGCCTGCTCCTGCTGCTCCGGTTCGCGCTGATCTGGGTCGGCGTCTTTCTCGGTCTGATGGTTCCGAACGAGGAGGCCGCCGGGAACTTGTTCGCGCTCGCGTTCCCGTTCGCGATGATCTCGAGCGCGTTCGTGGCGCCGTCGCTGATGCCGGGGTGGTTGGGCACCATCGCGGCCTGGAACCCGGTCTCCTCCACGGTCACCGCAACCCGGGAGCTGTTCGGCAATCCGGTGGCAACCGGCGGTAGCTGGATCGAGCAGCACGCGCTGGAGATGGCCGTCGTCTGGCCGCTCCTGATCGCCGCGGTCTTCCTGCCGCTGGCCGTGCGGCGCTACCAGCGGCTCAGCCGATAGCCGCTCCTTGCGATCCGACCGTCGTGCGGTCGGGCCCAACTCAGGGCCCGGCCGCGCGGTAGTGCGCGAGCTCCGGGATGGTCCTCGCGACCAGCGCAACCGTGCAGACAACCAGGATTCCGCCAGCGCAGATGGTCCAGCGTGGACCGATCGCGGCCCCGGCCATGCCGTGCAACAGCGCAGCGATCTGCGGGCCGCCGAGCAGCACAACGGTCAGCGCACCCTGAGTCCGCCCGCGCCAGGCGTCATCGGTGTAGGCCTGGGAGATCGCGTTGCGGAACATGCTGAGCACGAAGTTCACCGCACCGCCAAGGACCAGGGCCAGCACCGCGAGCCAGAGCGGTCCGGCCAGTCCCAGCACGACTACGGTGCAGCCCCAAGCCAGCGCCGCGGAGATCATCCAGGCCCCGTGCCGCCGGGCCCGGGTGAATGTGGCCGACAGCAACCCGACCGCGAAGACTCCGGCCGGCAGCGCCGCGTAGAGCAACCCGAGCTCGACGCCACCACCGACCGCGCCGCCGTAGCTGCGCTCGGCCAGCTCGGGGAACAGGGCGACCGGTAGCCCGAACACCATCGCGGCCAGGTCTACCGCCACGAACGCGATCAGGATCCGGTGCCCGAGCAGGTAGCGGAACCCGTCTAGCAGCTGGCCCAAGGTCGACCAATAGCGGCCCCGGCCCAGTCGCGCTGCCGGCTCGGAGCCTGGGCGGATCGGTGGCAGCCGGTAGATCGCCCACAGCACCGCGATCAGCGCGACGGCATCGAACAGGTACAGCGAGCCGAGCCCGACGAGCGGGATGAGCACCCCGGCCAGCAGTGGACCCAGGATGGCCCCGGAGTAGCGGACCAGCGAGCTGAGGCTGTTCGCGGCAACCAGCAGATCGACCGGCACCACCCGGGGCACGGTTGCGCCCATCGTGGCGAAGGTGGCCCCGAAGCTCAGCCCTTGGCACGCGACCAGCACCAGCAGGATGCCGACCGGCCGGGCCACTAATTCGGCCTGGATCCACAGCGCGAGGTAGGTCAGCGCGAGCCCGGTGTGCCCGGCGAGCAGCAGCCGGCGCCGATCCACGACATCGGCGAGCGCGCCGGCCCACAGCGACGCGACCACCAGCGCTCCGAACGACACTGCCGCGGCCACGCCGACGGTCGCGGACGAGCCGGTCACGGTGTAGAGCTGGGTCGGGATCGCGATCACGCTGAACGAACCGCCGACCGCCGAGACCGCGGACGCTAACCACAGCCGGCGAAACGCCGGGATCGCCAACGGGCGCCAGTCGACTGTGGACCTCACAGCCGGAGACCCTAGACGCGACACGAAATATCTGACTACGGTCAGAGAATGACAGCGGAGGCGATCGCTCAGGTGCGCCGGTTCAACCGCGTGGTCACCCAGCGGGTCGGCGCACTGCACGACCACTTCCTGGCCCGGGACCGCTCACTCGGCGAGGCCCGCCTGTTGTGGGAGATCGGTGCCACCGGCCAGGCCGGCCGGGATGTGCGCGCGCTGCGGTCCCAGCTCGGCCTGGACTCGGGCTACCTCAGCCGGTTGCTGCAGGCGCTGCAGGCCGACGGCCTGGTCACGATCGGTCCGAAGGAGTCCGACCGGCGGGTCCGGATTGCCCGGTTGACCAGGGCCGGGATGGCCGAGCGGGGGGTGCTCGACCGGCGCAGCGACGATCTGGCCGAGTCGATCCTGGCCCCGCTCAGTGCCGGCCAGCGCGATCGGTTGGCGGCGGCGATGGCCGAGGTCGAGCGGTTGTTGACCGCAACGATGGTCGAGATCGCGCCACTAGACTCCAAGCATCCGCACGCGCGCTACTGCCTGGATGCCTACTTCGCCGAGCTCAACCGCCGGTTCGACGCCGGGTTCGATCCGGCCCTGAGCATTCCGGCCGGGGTCGCCGAGCTGCGCCCGCCGCATGGGCTGCTGCTGGTGGCTACCCTGCGCGGCGAGCCGGTCGGCTGCGGTGGATTGAAGTTCCACGACCGCGAGCCGCCCGAGATCAAGCGGATGTGGATCGCTGCCGAGGTGCGCGGGCTCGGGGTCGGCCGCCGGCTGCTGGCCGAGCTGGAAGCCCACGCGGTGGCCCGCGGCGCCGACCGGATCCGGCTCGAGACGAACAAGGCGCTCGTCGAGGCGATCAACCTCTACCGATCCGCGGGCTTCGTCGAGGTCGCGCCCTACAACGACGAGCCGTACGCCCACCACTGGTTCGAGAAGCGCCTCACCCCGTAGCCGGCAGCCCGCTGCCGCCTTCTTGACGCATCGGGGTGGGGCCGGTCTCACCGTGCCGAACCTCCACCGAACACTCACCCCCACCGCTTCGAGGAGCCATTCACCCATGCCCACCGACCCTTCGCAGCTCATCGTCGTCACCGGCGGTCCAGGCGCCGGCAAGACCGCGCTGATCGACGAGTTGCGCCGCGCCGGCTATGCGGCCACGACCGAAGCCGCCCGATCCGTCATCCAGGACCAGGTCGCGATTGGCGGCCCCGCCGTGCCCTGGCGCGATCCGCAGCTGTTCTTCGAGCACATCATGAGCCGGGAGTTGCGGTCCTACAGTGAGGCTGCAGGCTGGCCCGGCCCGGTGTTCTTCGATCGCAGCCTGGCCGAGCTGCCCTGCTTCTACCGCCGGCGTGGTGAGCCGGTGCCGGACTACGTGCATGCCGCGGCAACCACGCTCCGGTTCCGGCGCCAGGTCTTCATCGCGCCGCCGTGGCCAGAGTCCGATCGCGGCGGGTTGCACGATCGACCAGTGTTGCGGGCCGTCCATCGCGGCCTGGGCGCCCAACCAGTACTGCTGCGGCACGGCATCCACGTCCGGCACCACGACGATCCAGAGGTCGGCATCGCCGGGATCTCGCCAGTTCCGCTGATCATCGGGCACCGTGGGACATGGTCCCCGGTTCGTGGTTCGAGGAATGCCACGCTGCTTGCTCGTGCGCCGGTCTCGCGAGGCGGCGCGGTGACCTCCGACTCGACCCCGAGGTACGGCCAGAACGCCCAGGCAATGCTGACGCTAGCGACCATCGGCGCGCCGACCTGCCAAGCAGTGCTGCCTCGGATCCGCGGAACCGCGAGCAGGGCAAGCGGTGCGAGCACTGCTGCGACCATGCCCAACGCCATGAGTCGGCTGGTGGACAGTGCGAGAACCGCTCCCACCGCACTGACGGCCGCAAGTCCGATGCCCGCGGTTGCTGCCCGTCCTTGGCCCGCTCCGGGTCCAGATGCTGACTCGGACACCGTCCCCCCAGGGATTCTCCAGCGCTCCCTTTGGCGCTCGCTGTCGTGCACGATCTCGTGCCCGATCCGACCGCCTAGCTACCCACCGCGAAGAATCGGGCAACCTCGATGCCGACGAAATCGACCGTAGAACGGACCTCCCCCTACACCGTCCGCCGATCTTGCCTCAGCTGATTGGCACTCCGCAGCTCACACGCAAGCCGTGGTCGTGGTGGGCGAGCAGCGGTCCCCTCCGGTTCTCCTGCTGCGCATCCACCACGATCACGGATGTGGTGCCGTCCTTAGTGGAACTGCTCGGCTTCGGTCGAGCCGGCCAGCGCGACCGTCGAGGCGGCCGGGTTGATGGCCGTGCTGACCAGGTCGAAGTAGCCGGTGCCGACCTCCCGCTGGTGCTTGGTCGCGGTGTAGCCGTTGGCCTCGGCGGCGAACTCGGCCTCCTGCAGCCGTACGTACGCCGGCATGCCTTCCTCGGCGTAGCCCTGGGCCAGGTCGAACATCGAGTAGTTCAGCGCGTGGAAGCCGGCCAGCGTGATGAACTGGAACTTGTAGCCCATTTCGCCGAGCTTGCGCTGGAACTTCTCGATCGTGCCGTCGTCCAGGTGCTTGCGCCAGTTGAAGGACGGCGAGCAGTTGTAGGCGAGCATCTGGTCCGGGTACTGCTCGTGGATCGCGTCCGCGAACTGGCGGGCCACGTCGAGGTCTGGCGTCGAGGTCTCCATCCACAGCAGGTCCGAGTACGGCGCGTAGGCCAGACCGCGGGCGATGCACGCCTCGATCCCGTTGCGCACCCGGTAGAAGCCCTCGGCGGTGCGCTCACCGGTCACGAACTCGCGGTCCCGCTCGTCCACGTCGCTGGTGATCAGGGTCGCGGCCTGGGCGTCGGTCCGCGCGATGATCAGCGTCGGGACGCCGGAGACGTCGGCCGCGAGTCGGGCCGCGTTCAGCGTCCTGACGTGCTGCTCGGTCGGGATGAGCACCTTCCCGCCGAGGTGACCGCACTTCTTCTCGGACGCGAGCTGGTCTTCCCAGTGCACCCCGGCCGCACCGGCCGCGATCATCTGCTTCATCAGCTCGAACGCGTTGAGCGCGCCACCGAAGCCGGCCTCCGCATCGGCCACGATCGGCGCCATCCAGTGCGGCGCATCCGGCTGCTCCTCCGACCAGGTGATCTGGTCGGCGCGCAGCAGCGCGTTGTTGATCCGGCGGACCGTCTGCGGCACCGAGTTGGCCGGGTAGAGGCTCTGGTCGGGATAGGTCTGGTAGGACAGGTTGGCGTCGGCGGCGACCTGCCAGCCGGACAGGTAGATGGCCTTGAGCCCGGACCGGACCATCTGCACCGCCTGGCCGCCGGTCAGCGCGCCGAGCGCGCGGATGAAGTCCTCGGTGTGCAGGAGCTCCCAGAGCCGCTGCGCGCCCAGCCGGGCCAGCGTGTGCTCCTCCTGGACCGAGCCACGCAGCCGGACCACGTCCTCGGCCGTGTAGCTGCGCTCTACGCCACGCCAGCGCGGGTCGGTTGCCCACGCCTGGCGGAGCTCGTCCGCCGCCTGCTCCAGCCGTCCGGCCAGTCGCTCGGTCATCGGTGCTCTCCTCCTGCCAGCCCTCTCGGGTCCTGCGGATAGTGATCGGGCCCGGTTTGTGCGGGCGTGTTATCAGGGTCACCGGCGGCAACCCTTGACAACAGCGCCAAAGGAGGGAAGAAATGAACAAATTCCTGTAATGCGAACTCAACGAGGCTCTTTACTAATGACAGAAGGTCAAACTTTCGCGTCAGATCGTGACCTGGTCACGTTCGGCCAGCGGCTGCGGCACGTCAGGCGATCCCGCGGGCTGACCCTGGCCGAGCTCGGTGATCGGGTCGGTCGGGCGCCGTCCCAGCTGTCCATGCTGGAGAACGGGCGCCGGGAGCCCAGGCTCTCGTTGATCAACGCGCTGGCCGCCGCGCTCGGGGTAGAGGCCGAGGAACTGCTGCGCAAGCAGCCGCCGACCCGGCGAGCGCAGCTCGAGATCGCGCTGGACGAGGCGCAGCGCGATCCGATCTACGCCGCGCTTGGTCTCCCTCAGCTCAAGGTCGGCAAGCGAGTGCCCAACGACGTGCTCGAGCACATCCTCGCGCTGTATGCCGAGCTGCGCCGCCGGCAGTCCAAGCCGACGACCACGCCGGAAGAGGCCAGGGTCGCCAACGCCCAGCTGCGCCAGCAGATGCGCGACCGGGGCAACTACTTCCAGGAGATCGAGCAGGCCGCAAGCGAAGCGCTGGCCGCGGCCGGCTACTCGGGCGGACCGCTGTCCCAGGCCGTGATCTCGAACATGATGAGCCACTTCGGCTACACCCTGCGCCACGTCCAGGACCTGCCGCGCTCGGTCCGGTCGATCACCGACATGCGCAGCCGCAGCATTTACTTGCGGCGCGAGTCGATGGGCATGCACACGCCGCGGACCATCGAGCTGCAGACCCTGGGCCACCTGGTGCTCGGGCACGAGGTGCCCAAGGACTTCGGCGACTTCCTGCGCCAGCGGGTGGAGGCGAACTACTTCGCCGCGGCCGTGCTGGTCCCGGAGGAGCCGGCCGTGGACTACCTGCGCACCGCCAAGGCGAGCCGCGCACTGTCGGTGGAGGACCTGCGCGACACGTTCGGGGTGTCCTACGAGATGGCCGCACACCGATTCACCAACCTGGCCACCTTCCACCTCGACCTGACCGTGCATTTCATCAAGACCGAAGCCGGCGGGATCATCTACAAGGCCTACGAGAACGACGGGCTGCTGTTCCCGGCCGACGAGCAGGGCGCGATCGAGGGCCAGCTGGCCTGCCGGCACTGGTCGGCGCGGCACGTGTTCTCCGCCGCCGACCGGTTCGTCACTCAGTACCAGTACACCGACACCCCGGCCGGCACGTACTTCTGCGTCGCCCATGTCGATCACAGCCACGAGCGCAACTTCGCGATCACGCTCGGCACCACCTACGCGGAGTCACGCTGGTTCCGCGGCCGGGACACCCCGCATTGGGCCAAGTCCGGCTGCCCGACCGGCGTTTGCTGCCAGCACCCGCCGGCCGCGCTGGCCAAGCGCTGGGAGGGTCAGGTCTGGCCGTCCGCTCGGGCGCACTCGCACGTGCTGGCCGCGCTGCCGCCGGGCAGCTTCCCCGGCGTCGACGAGACCGAGGTGTACGCCTTCCTGGACCGGCAGACTTCCGAGTAGCGGCCCGATTCCCGACCTCGGACCTGCCTGATCAAGGTACTTTGAGCCGAGAGGCGTCTGGGGGAGGGTCCGCGATGGCGTTCACGATTGCCACGTTCAACGCGAACAACCTGTTCGTGCGCTACCGGTTCGGTCAGACCTTCGCCGGTGACATGTCCCGGCGCAGCGCGGTGACCAACCCAAACGACGGCTACCTGCCGATGTACGACCCGGATCTGTTCGACCTGTTCAACTCCGAGCAGCGGGAGCTCGCGGCCCGGGTGCTGAACGGGGACGGTGAGCGGGACCTGCCGGACGTGCTGTGCCTGCAAGAGGTCGAGAGCCTGATCGCGCTGCGCCGGTTCAACGAGGCGCATCTCGGTGCGAGCTATCCCTACGCACTGCTCATCGACTCGCGCGACTTCCGGCAGATCGACGTCGCGGTGCTGTCCCGGTTCCCGATCATCAGTGCGCGCTCGCACGTCGACGATCTGGATCCCACTCCGGACGATCCGGCGAGGCCGTGGCTGTTCTCCAGGGACTGCGTCGAGGTGGAGATCGCGCTGAGCCCGGCCGGGCGCTCCGATCCCGGCGTCGACCGGCTGACCGTGTTCGTCAACCACCTCAAGTCCAAGTTCGTCGACCCGTTGCGGCACCGCACCGCCGAGGCCAGGACGGCGGCTAGGCAGCGTGCCGCGGAGCACCGCCGACGGCAGGCAAGTGCGGTCGCCGACCTGCTGGTCGAGCGGTATCCGGGCGCGTCGTTCGACACCGAGCTGTTCGCGGTGGTCGGCGATCTCAACGACGAGCCGAGCTCGGCCTCGATGGCTCCGCTGGTCACGGCCGGGCTGACCAGCGTGCTGGACCGGATCGAGCCCGAGCCGGACCGGTGGACGCACTGGTGGCGCGGCGAGAACTCGGTATCCCAGCTGGACTACCTGCTGGTCTCGCCGGCGCTCGGAGAGGCGACCGAGGGGATCGAACCGCGGATCGAGCGGCGCGGGATCAGCTACGCGCGGATTCTCGCCGACGGCGGGACCGGGCCTCGGCTGACCAGGTTCCGGCGCAACGACGAGGACCTGGTGCCAATCCCGGTCGACTTCAGGTTCCCGCGGTTCCCCGAAGTGTCCACGTCGGTGTACGCCTCCGACCACTGCCCGATCTTCCTGGACGTGCCATAGCCTGGCCCCTGACCGGCTCGGCCCTCCGGTCGTACGCTGACCTGCTCGGCCCTCCGGCCGTACGCTGACCTGCTCGGCCCTCCGGCCGTACGCTGACC
>JAKEEW010000220.1 GCA_022616375.1 Sporichthyaceae bacterium | reverse complement strand
GCATTCATCCAAGGGGATGGCTACTTGACCGAGCCGGCGAGCACGCCCTGCACGAAGTACCGCTGGAACGCGAAGAACACGATCAACGGCACGATCAGGGACAGGAATGCGCCGGGTGCCAGCACGTCGAAGTTGGTGGAGAACTGCCTGACCTCCTGCTGCAGCGCCACCGTCATCGGCTTCGTCTGGTCGTTGGAGAAGATCAGCGCGACCAGCAGGTCGTTCCATACCCAAAGGAACTGGAAGATCGCCAGCGAGGCGATCGCCGGCAGCCCGAGCGGCAGGATGACCTTGTAGAAAATGGACATCTCGGTGCCGCCGTCCATCCGGGCGGCCTCGAGCAGGTCGCGCGGGATCCCGGCGAAGTAGTTGCGCAGCAGGAAGATGGCGAACGGCAGACCGAACGCGACGTGGAACAGCACTACTCCGATGATCGACCCGAAGATGCCGAGCTCCCGGTACAGCCGGGCGATCGGGATCAGCCCGACCTGGACCGGCACCACGAGCAGGCCGACAACGATCAGGAACAGCCAGTCCCGGGCGGGGAAGTCCAGCCAGGCAAACGCATAGCCGGCCAGCGCCGCGATCAGCACGACCAGCAGCGTGGCCGGCACCGTGATGAGCACGGTGTTGACGAACGAGCTGATGATGTCGTCGTTCTCGAGCAGGTTGCTGTAGTTCTCGAACGTGAGCCGGGCCGGCTCGGTGAGCGCGGTCCACCACCCGCTGGACGCGTTGTCCTGGGCCGGGCGTAGTGACGCGATGAACAGTCCGAACGTCGGAACCAGCCAGATGAACCCGATCAGCACCAGGATCAGCTGGACCAACCCACCACCGAGCCGGTTGACGATCCGGGAGGCAACCCCACGCCGCGGCGCGCCAAGCCCGGATGCGGCCGGCTCGGGCTCGGCAGTCGGCGCAGGTTCGTCTGCGGTCTGGGTCATCGCCGCTCCTGCCGGAACCGTCGGATGTTGAACAGCATCGCGGGCACCACGAGCAGGAACAGCGCGACCGCGATCGCGCTACCCAACCCCTGGTTGTTACCGCCGCCGAAGGAGGCCAGGTACATCTGCAGGGCAAGGACGTTGGCGTCCGGCTGGGTCGATCCGGGCGCGATGATGTACACCAGGTCGAAGATCTTCAACACGTTGATGACCAGGGTGACCAGCACGACCAGCAGCACCGGCGCCAGCAGCGGGATGGTCACCCGGCGGAACACCTGCCACTCGGTAGCGCCGTCCACCCGGGCCGCCTCCAGCGCCTCGCGCGGGATCGCGGCCAGGCCGGCGCCGATCAGCACCATCGCGAAGCCGGCCCAGATCCACACGTAGGAGCCGATGATCGCCGGCGTGATCAAGGTCGGACCGAGCCAGCTGACTCCGTTGAACCCGGCGCCGAAGTTCGACTCCGGTAGTCGCAGCGTGTAGCTGCCGTCGGTCAGCTCGGGGAACGCGAACGTGCCGTCCGCCCCGGTCGTGGTCGAGTCGACCACCCGGCCGTCCTGCACGGCCTGCACCCGCATGTCCGGCAGGCCGACCTCGTTCGGGTCGATCTGGTTGGGCTCACCACCGCCGCCTTGGGCGAAGTCGAGCCAGATCACCCCGCGAAGCCCGGGGCCCGCCGGCGGCGCAACCGCCTGGATCGCGTCGGTCGGCACCCGGTCCGGTGGCAGCGCGACGAACCCGAGCTGGATCGGCTCGGTGGCCGGGACCGCCTGGGCAGTGGCAAACCCGCCGCCCTCGGCCGCGAGTGCATCGGCGTCCCTGGCCCGCACGCCTTGGTACTGACCGGACTCGGAGAACATGTCGTGCACCGAGACGACCACCGCATTGAGCACGCCCCGCTCGGGTTCCTGGTCGTACACCGACCGGAAGATCACCCCGGCGGCCAGGAACGAGATCGCCATCGGCATGAAGATGAGCAGCTTGAACGCGGCCGCCCACCGGATCCGCTCGGTCAGCACCGCGAAGAACAGGCCGAGCGAGGTCACCACGGCGGGCGCCACCACGACCCAGATCGCGTTGTTCTTCAGCGCGGTGAACGTCGCATCGTCGGCGAACAGGTCACCGTAGTTCTCCAGCCCGACGAAATCGGAGCCGGCCGCACTGAAGAAGCTGCGCCAGATCGTGTAGCCGATCGGGTAGACCACCAGCGCACCAAGCACCACCAACGCCGGCAGGAGGAACAGCAGCGCCCAGCCGCCGCCGATCCTGGGCAGCTGATCCATCGCCCGCCGGTGCCGGCCGGCCGGTGCCGGCTGCTCACCGGGATCCAGCACGTCACCGGCAATGCCGGCCGCAGCCGGGGCGGGCTGCTCGCTCGCCCCGGCTGCAACCTCGTCGGTCCGATCGGCCATCTAGGTCAGCTGCCAAACGCCGACGCGGCCTCTTGCTCCAGTTGCTCGGCGGCGCCTTGGACATCCGACGGGTTGGCCAGGAAGTCCTGCAGCGCCTTCCACTCGCCCTGGCCGACCGTGCCGCCGAACGCAGCGGGCGCGAGGTCGGACATGTCGAAGCGGAAGTTGTCGCCGGCCGCGACCAGGGCCTCGCCGATCGCCCGGCTCACGTCGTCCGGATACACCGACACGTCGACGTTCCGGTTCGGCGAGGTGAACCCGCCGAGCCCGGCCCAGATCTCCGCGGCTTCCTTGGAGGCGAGGAACTTCAGCAGCTCGAACGTCGCCGGCTTGTCCGTCATGGCCACCGCGACGTCGCCGCCGCCGACCACCGCCGGCGAGTCACCGGCCTGCGGGAACGGGAAGAAGTTCGCATCGGTGCCGACCACCGACGGGGTGTCGCTGGAGATCACGACGGCGACGAAGTCGCCCTCGTAGACGATGGCGGCCTTCGGGTCCTCGGCGAACACGTTGATGACCGAGGTCGGGAAGTCGGTCTGCAAAGCACCGCTAGCGCCACCGGCGATCAGGTCGTCGTTGCCCCACAGCTGCGCCAGCGTCTCCAGCGCGGTGATTACCGACGGGTCGGTCCACGGGATCTCGTGCCTGGACAGCTGGTCGTACTTCTCCGGCCCGGCCTGGCTGAGGTACACGTTCTCGAACCAGTCGGTCAGGGTCCAGCCGTCCGCACCGCCGATCGAGACCGGCGTGATGCCGGAGTCGGCGATGGTCTGCACCACGGTCATGTACTCGTCCCAGGTGGCTGCCGGCTGCACCCCGGCGTTCTGGAACGCCTCGGGGTCGTACCACATCGTCGACTTGTTCGCGGCCTTGAAGTACACGCCGTAGAGCTGGCCGTCCACGGTGGCTAGGTCGGACCAGACCCCGGCGAAGTTGTCGGCCACGACCTGCTTCGCGTCATCGGGTAGTGGCTTGAGCGCGCCGTCCTCGGCGAACTGCACCAGGACGCCCTGCTGCGGCAGGACCGCGACGTCCGGTGGGGAGCCACCCTCGACCCGGGAGCCGAGGAACGTGCTCACGTTGTCGCCGGTCGGGGTGTAGGTGACGGTGGCGCCGGTTGCCTCGCTGAACGCGTCGAGCACCTGGTTGAAGTTGTCCCGCTCGGCACCGGTCCAGACCGCGGCGACCTCGACCGTCTGCCCGGCCAGGTTCGCTCCGGCGGTGGTCCCGCCGCCCTGCGGCTCGTCGTCACCGCCGCAGGCGGAAGCGGCGAGGACCAACGCCAGAGTGGCCGGCAACAGTCGTGCTATCCGATTCATGAGGGTGCCTCTTCCGTTGGATTCGACTTGCCATCCCCCCAGATCGACAATCCGGTGTCCGGGTCGAAGTAGTGCAGCCGATCGGTGGCAACGTGCACGGTGATCGGCTCGTCCACCGCGACCGCACTCCGCGGGCTGAACCTCGCCACCAGCACCGATCGCTCGGCCTCGTCAAGCGCGCCGAGCACATCGGTGCCGACGTCGCGGGCGAGCTCCTTGGTGTCGTCGGTCACCACCTTGGGCGCGTCGAGCTCGAAATGCACCAGCACGTCCGAGCCCATCGCTTCGACCAGGTCGGCCTTGGAGCGCAGGTTGGAATCGTCCGGGCTGCCCACCAGCGTGGCGTCGTCCATGTCCTCCGGACGGATCCCGACCGCGATGGATCGGCCCAGGTAACGCCGAAGTTCGGGACGCGACTCGAAGACGGCCTTGTCCACGCGCAGCTTCTGGCTGCCGACGGTCAGCTCGAGCCCGTCATCGCTGCTCTCGTTGAGCACGCCTTGGACCATGTTCATCGCGGGTGAGCCGATGAAGCCGGCGACGAACAGGTTCACCGGATGGTCGTACAGCACCTGCGGCTCGGCGACCTGCTGCAGCTCGCCCTTCTTCATCACCGCGACCCGGTCGCCGAGCGTCATCGCCTCGGTCTGGTCGTGGGTGACGTAGATGGTCGTGACGCCGAGGTTGCGCTGGATCCGGGCGATCTCGGCTCGCATCTGCACGCGGAGCTTCGCGTCCAGGTTGGACAGCGGCTCATCCATCAGGAACGCCTGCGGTTCGCGCACGATCGCCCGGCCCATCGCCACCCGCTGCCGCTGGCCGCCGGACAGGTTGCGCGGCTTGCGGTCGAGATACTCCTCCAGGCCGAGAATGCGGCCCGCCTCGGTGACCCGCCGTTTGATCTCGTCCTTGGCCAGCTTGCGTAGCTTGAGCCCGAACCCGATGTTGTCCCGGACCGACAAGTGCGGGTAGAGCGCGTAGCTCTGGAATACCATCGCCACGTCGCGGTCCCTGGACGGAATCCGGTTGACCACGCGCTCGCCGATCCGGACCTGGCCCTCGCTGATGCTCTCCAGGCCGGCAACCATCCGCAGCGCGGTGGTCTTGCCGCAACCGGACGGCCCGACCAGCACGAGAAGCTCGCCGTCGGAGACGTCCAAGTTCAGATCCTGTACCGCTCGGGTACCGTCGGCGTACACCTTGCCGACACCCTCAAGAACGACCTGTGCCACAGATGCTCCAGCCGTCGCAATCCCGTGACCAACCCAGCCAGCCTCAGTCTGCCCCTCTGGGTATACGGTGACAATCCTCGTTAGACCAGTTCTGTCACGCTAGATTGGTTCTGTAACGTAATCGTGATTCCGCTGCGTAGTCAGCCATGCATCGTGCGAAGTTCTGACCCGGGTCCATAGCGCGGCCCGCTCGGTGTCCGGAACGTCGTCGAGGGTGAGGCCGAACAGATCGGCCAGCACGCCGAACCATTCGCCGGCGGTCGCAGTCTCGCGGCTGGTCCGTTCCGCCGAGGTCACGCTGGTCAGCGTGCAGCCGCGCAGGATGTCCACGCCAGCCCGGTGCCGACGCTGCACGGTCGCCCACCGCACGAATCCGGAGTCCGGCGCGGTCGACTGCTGCCGGTGCATCGCGACGAAGTCGGCGGTCGTGGCCAGTCGCGGCTCGAAGTCCATCCCGGCGAAGCCGCCGCGTTCGTCGTGGTCCAGCCGCCAGCCGCCGGGTGCGACCGCGGACTCGCGCAACCGGTACTCGAAGCCGCCTTGCCGGTAGCTGCCCGGCCGCAACGGCAGTGGCTCGTAGAGCGGCCGGGCGGGCCGGCGTCATCGGGCGGGCCGGCGTCATCGGGCGGCAGACCGGAGATGGTCAGCGCGAGATGGTTGGCCGTGATGCCCGGCTCGGCGGTGTGCCGCTGCACCCCGGCCCGGTGCCAGCTCACCCGGTAGCCGAGCGCGCGCAGCAGCTCGCTGAACGCGCCATTGAGGTGGTAGCAGTAGCCGCCGCGCCGGCGGCGGACGATCCGTTCCGCCGACTCGACCGGGCCCACCGTGGTGGGCCGGCCGAGCTGGATCTCCAACGTCTCGTAAGGAACCCGCTCGACGTGCGCGGCATGTAACTCGCGCAAGCCGCGGACCGACGGCGGACCGGGATGGGAAACCTCGAGCCGGCTCAGGTAACCGGCCACGTCGATCTCCGCCATCCGGCGAGGCTATCCCGGCCCGCTGTTGTCGTCGTCATCCCCGCCGCCCGGGCCGCTGTTGTCATCGCGTTCCTCGTGCTCGACATCCAGCGTCGGTTGGCTGCTCTGGCAGCTCACCAGGAACGTGTACCGGTCGTCGTCATCGGAGCGGAACTCGACCGATGCGGTCCGAGCCGGCCCGCGCTGCTCGTCGTGGACCCGGAAGCCGTCATCCGGCGACCAGGACTCGAGCACCGCGAGCCCGCCGGTGCAGTACGCCACGACGCTGCCGCCGGTCTCCGACAGTAGCTCCGACGGCCCGGCCGCCGAACCGGTCGGGTCCGGGGTGCCGGTCGGGCTCTCCGATGGGCTCGACGTCGCAGTCGGGCCGCCGGACGGGGTGGCCGAGCCGGTTGCGGTCAGCTCCAGATGCCGCTGCACCTCGGCCGCCGACAGCGGATCGCTGGTCTGGTCGCCGATGCTCGACCCCACCAGGGTGACCGCGCCCAGGCTGATCACCGAGGCGGCCAGCGTCACCGCCAGCCAGCCGAACACGCCCGAGATCCGTGGCATGGACGCCATGGTGCCAACGGTGAGGCTAAGACTGGGTTAAGGGACCCTTTACCCGGGGCGTGATACGCCGGTCTCCGGCGCCGCTGCGCCGGCCGGCCGGATACCGTCGCGGTCGACCCGGCCGGATGAGGAACCAGCTACGGCTGCTGGTGGCGGCCACCATGTCGGCGGTGCTGATCGCGTTCCTGGTCCCGCTCGGGCTGCTCCTGCGCACGTTGGTCGCCGACCGGGTCGCGAACACCGCGAGCCGGCAGGCCCAGGCGCTGACCCCGCTGGTCGCCACCGCCGAACAGGAGGACACCCTGCGGCTCAGCGTCGAGCGGGTCAACGCCGAGGGCGGTTATCCGGTGAGCGTGTTCCTGCCCAACGGTGTCGTGCTGGGCGCGGAGGCGCCGCGCTCGCCGGCGGTCGAGCTGGCCGCGCGGGGCGAGAGCCTGACCGCGCAGGCAGCGGGCGGGCGAGAGATCCTGGTCGCGGTTCAGGGCCTGCCGGAGGGTACTGCGGTGGTCCGGACGTTCGTCAGCGATGACCAGCTACGAGCCGGGGTTGACCGGGCCTGGCTGCTGCTCGGCCTGCTCGGGCTCGCGCTGCTGGCGGTCGGGCTGCTGGTGGCCGACCGGCTGGCCCGATCGCTGTCCAGGCCGGTGGAGGAACTAGCCGCGGTGTCCCGCCAGCTGGCCGCGGGTGACCTGGCCGCCCGGGCCGGATCGGCCGGACCGGCCGAGATCCGGTCGGTGGCGGCCGCGCTCAACGAGCTCGGCGGCCGGATCCGCGGGCTGATCACGCACGAGCGGGAGCGGGTGGCCGATCTCTCGCACCGGCTGCGAACCCCACTGACCGCCCTCCGGCTGGAGGCCGAGGCGCTGCGCGATCCCGGAGGCCTCGGCCCGGGTGCAGGCCGCCGTCGACGCACTCGAGCGCACCGTCACCGCGGCGATCGAGCAGGCCAGGCGCCCGATCGCGGACTCCCGCAGCTGCGATGCCGCGGCCCTGGTCAAGCATCGGGTGGACTTCTGGTCCGAGCTCGCCGAGGACCAGAACCGCACCTGCGTGGCCAGCATCGCGCCCGGACCGGTCCTGGTCGGGCTGGCCGCGGACGAGCTGGCGGCGTGCGTCGACGCGCTGCTCGGCAACGTGTTCGCGCACACCCCGGAAGGGACCGGGTTCGTGGTCGATCTGGCCGCGCTCGCCGGTGGCGGAGCCCGGCTCGTGGTGACCGACCAGGGGCCGGGCTTCAGCGCGCCCGATCCGACCCGGCGCGGGGCGAGCGGCGCCGGCTCGACCGGGCTCGGTCTGGACATCGCCCGGCGGGCTGCCGAGTCCTCCGGAGGCCGGCTGCTGGTCGGCCCGGCGCCCGGTGGTGGTGCCGAGGTCGTCGCCGAGGTCGTCGCACCCACCGAGCGGCCCTAGACCAAGCCCGGCGCACCGGTCCAAGAGCCTTAGCCGGTCGTTAGCCCGCCGGAAGCGCGCCGCTATCCGATCCTCGGACAGTCTCGATCTCGTTCGCACATCGAGATGAGCAGACCGACATGCGACGGACAGCAGTGATAGGTGGGATGGCCGCCAGTGCGGTGGCCGGGCTGATCCTGGGCGGCGTGGGGATCGCCGACGCCAGGGACAGCTCGCGGAGCTCGGATGACTCGCCGACCAGTTCCGCGTCGGCATCGGCGTCGCCGATCGCGGCCGACACCGAGATCAGCCGGGAGCAGGCCGAGGCGATCGCGATCCTGACCGTGGGTGGCGGGTTCGTCGAGAGCGTCGAGCTCGAGCGCGAGGACGGCGGCCTGCAGTGGCACATCGACGTCATCAAGGACGGCACCGAGTTCGACGTGCG
>JAKEEW010000219.1 GCA_022616375.1 Sporichthyaceae bacterium | reverse complement strand
TCGGGATGTCGTAGGGCATGTTGGACGCGCCCTCGACCATCGTCCGGTCGATCTGCCCGGAAGGCAGACCCCGCTGGTGGAGGATGCCGGGGCCGACGATCCGGTGGAGCCAGGCCACCGGCCGCCCGTCGGCGCCGAGCCCGATGCGCACCCGATGCAGGTAGGCCGGGCGATAGTAGCCGCCGCGCACGTCGTCCTCGCGGGTCCAGACGGTCTTGACCGGCGCCCCCGCGGCCTTGGCGACATGGACGGCCAGGGTCACGAAATCCGAGGTCGGGGTGGCCCGCCGGCCGAACCCGCCGCCCAGGAAGGTCGTGTGGATCTCCACCTGCTCCGGCCTGAGGCCGGTGATCTTGGCCGCGAGCTGCTGGTCCAGGGTCTGGAACTGGGTGCCGGTCCAGATCTCGCACTTGTCGCGCCCGATCCGCACCGTGGCGTTGAGCGGCTCCATCGTCGCGTGCGCCAGGTAGGGTACCGCGTACTCCGCCTCGATGGTCTTCGCGGCCTTGCCCAGCGCGGCGGCGACGTCGCCGGCCTGCACGGCGGGCTTGCCGTCGGCGCCGGCCAGCTTCCGGAACCGCTCCCGGAGCGCGGTGCTGTCCAGGCTCGCGTGTGGCCCCGGGTCCCAGTCGATCTCGAGGGCGTCGCGACCGAGCTTGGCGGCCCAGAAGTGATCGGCGACCACCGCCACGCCCTCGGGGACCTGCACCACCTTGCGCACACCGGGCACTGCCTTGGCCGCGGTCGCGTCGAACGACTTGACCCTGCCGCCGAAGACCGGTGGACGCGCCACCACGGCCGTGAGCAGACCGTCGAACTGCACGTCCATGCCGAACTGGGCGCGGCCGGTGATCTTCTCCGGCGTGTCCAGCCGCCTGGTCGGCTTGCCGATGAGCTTCCAGTCCTTGGGATCCTTGAGCGCAACGGACTTCGGCACCGGCAGCTTGGCCGCGGCGTCGGCCAGCTCGCCGTAGCGGGCCCGCTGATTGCCGGCGATGACCATACCGTTCTCGGTACGGCAGTCGGCGGGCTTCACCCCGAAGCGCTGCGCCGCCGCCTGGACCAACAGCGTTCGCGCGGTCGCGCCCGCCTGGCGGTAGCGCTCGAACTCCGACCAGGTGCTGGTGGAGCCGCCGGTCATCTGCATGCCGAACGCAGTGTGCGCGTACACCGGTGCCGCCGGCGCGTGCTCGACCTTGATCTTCGACCAGTCGGCGTCCAGCTCCTCGGCGATCAGCATCGGCAGCGCGGTCCAGATGCCCTGGCCCATCTCGGAATGGGCCAGCAGCACGGTCACGCGGTCGTCGCTGTCCACGGTCAGGAACGCGTTGGGTTGCAGCGGCTTCTTGGTTGCCGCCGGCTGCGCCTGCACCAGGCGCCTGCCGCCGGGGACCGTGAAGGCGATCACCAGGCCGCCGCCGACCAGCGCGCTGGTCTTGAGGAACTCGCGGCGGGAAGGATTGGTGGCGTT
>JAKEEW010000025.1 GCA_022616375.1 Sporichthyaceae bacterium | reverse complement strand
CGAGAGTCGCCATAGCTCCACTATCGACTCCTCCTTCGCCTTGCCGGACGCCGTCTGGATCGCCGCCCGCATCCACCAAGACTTGGGAGACACACCCTAGGAGACTCTGCTTAGAAAGGAGGCCCGTGCTCAGGCCCATCGAGGTGCATAAGGTCGCGATCGAGAGCGTGTCGGACGCGTCCGGCATGGCCAAGCTGATCGACGACGGCGTGTTCGCCGCCGACGACGTGCTCGCGGTGATCGGCAAGACCGAGGGCAACGGTGGGGTCAACGACTACACCCGGATCCTGGCCGACCGGGCCTTCCGGGACGTCCTGGTGGCCCGCGGCAGCCGGACCGAGGCCGAGGTCAAACGGGTTCCGCTGGTGTGGTCTGGCGGCACCGACGGGGTGCTGTCACCGCACGCGACGATCTTCGCTTACGCACCGACCGGTCGCTACGAGTTCTCCGACGATCCCCGGGTCTCGGTCGGCGTGGCGATGTCCGAGCCGATCCTGCCCGAAGACATCGGCCGGCCGGCGATGGTCGAGACGGTCGCCGCCGGGGTGCGCGAAGCGATGAAGGTGGCCGGCATCGACGACCCGGCGGACGTGCACTACGTCCAGACCAAGACCCCGCTGCTGACCATGGACACGATCGCCGATGCCCGGCGGCGCGGCCACGACGTGTGGACCGAGGACACGCTGAAGTCGATGGACGTGTCGAACTCGACCACCGCGCTCGGCATCGCGGTGGCGCTCGGCGAGATCTCGATGCCGGCCGCGGAGCAGATCCACCGGGACCTGTCGCTGTACTCGGCGGTGGCGTCCTGCTCGTCCGGGGTAGAGCTGGACCGGGCGCAGATCGTGGTGGTCGGTAACGCGCGCGGCGTTGGCGGCCGGTTCCAGGTCGGGCACTCGGTGATGCGCGACGCGCTGGACGCCGACGGGGTGTGGGAGGCCATCCGGTCGGCCGGTCTCGATCTGCCGGAGCGGCCGCACCCGTCCGACCTCGGCGGCCGGCTGGTCAACGTGTTCCTCAAGTGCGAGGCCGACCCGACTGGCCGGGTCAGGGATCGGCGCAACATCATGCTGGACGACTCCGACGTGCACTGGCACCGGCAGATCAAGTCCTGCGTAGGCGGAGTGGCCGCCTCGGTGACCGGCGATCCGGCCGTGTTCGTCTCGGTCGCGGCCGTGCACCAGGGACCGTCAGGCGGCGGCCCGGTGATCGCGATCGTGGATCACGGAGCCTGAGCTCGGCCCGACTCTCGGCTCGGCCCGACTCTCGGCTCGAGCCGAGTCTCGGCTCGGCCCGACTCTCGGCTCGGGCCGGCCCAGGCTCGCAGTCTGACGGCCTAGATCAGGTCGGGATTCGGGATCGGTGGCCGCGGCGGCAGTGGCTCCGGCTCGCCGGGACGCGGGGCCGGCTCGGGCTCGGGGTTCGGCGGCACCGGATCGGGTCCGGGCGGGAACGGGGGCATTGGTTCGGTCATCGAAGGTCACCCCTCGTGCTGGTGCTCGGAACAGCCTTACACCCTGCTGATGATCTCCGTTCACGTAGGGTCTAAGCGTGACTGGCCGCAGCATTCCCGATCCGGGCTTCGCCGGAGATCACGGTGACCCGTCGCCCAATCTTGTCGCGGCGCTCGAGACCTGGTCAGAGGCCGATTCGGCGGGTCGCCGAGCGCTGACCTACCGGGTGGCCGCCGCGGTCGCCGAGGCTCGGTTGATCGTCCCGGTGGTCGCGACGCTGACCGAACTGGATCCGGGTGATCCACCCGCGGGGGTGCCGGGAGCCGCTGGCCTGCCGCGGGAGAAGACCACCGAGATGGCGCTGGTAACGATCATGGCGTCGGACGGCCGCCTTGCACTGCCCGCGTTCACCAGCCTGGCCGCGCTGTCCCGCTGGCCGGTGGACGCGCGCCCGGTCCCGGCGTCTGCGCGGCACGCGGCGATCGGCGCGCTCGCCGAGCACGCCGACCTGATCGTGATCGACCCGGCCGGTCCGGTGCCGTTCGAGCTCGCCGGCGCCCAGTTGCACGCGATCGCGGCCGGCCAGCCGGTGCTGGACCCGGGCCAGGATGCCGAGGTCCGCGCCGCGGTGCTGGCCGCGGTCCACGGCGAGCCGCTGATCGACACGGCCCGGTTGGCAGCCGGCGGCACGGATCAGGATCTGACCCTCGCGCTGGTCCCGGCCGGGCCGCTGTCCGCGGCCGACCTGCGGTCGCTGGCCACCCGGGTCGCCGGGCGGTTGGTCGAGGACGAGCTGCTTCGCGCCAGGCTCGACCGCGGTGTGGCGATCGCCGTGCTCCCGCCTGTGGACAGCTAGAGCGATCTTGTACCGGGCTGCGCCACGCTGCCGGCGTGCCCGATGCTGCCGGCGTGCCCGATCCACTGCCTCGTGACCCGTTCACGACCGCGGACGCCCGGACGGCCGGCTACCGGCCGCACCGGATCCGCGACCAGCTCGACGCCGGAGCCTGGATCGCGCTGCGCCGCGGCGTGTACTGCACCGCGGGCCGGCAGGCCCACGCCTGCACCGCTCTGCACCTGGCCCACGAGCTGGACGTCTTGGCCGCCCAGCTCGCCGTAGTACGGCCGACCGTCGCCAGCGGATGGAGTGCCGCGCTGCTGCACGGCTTACCCATGCCGATCACCTGGTCCGGCCAGCCCCCGCCCTTCGTCACGCTGACCACCAGATCCGGTTGGAACAAGGTGATCCCCGGCGTCCGACTACATCTCGGTCCATTGGACGATGATCAAGTTGATCTGATGTCCAGTGTGCTGGTCACCTCACCTCTGCGAACAGCTGTGGACCTTGCGAGGTGGGCCGATCAATCCGCCGACGCCCTCGCGGTGGCCGACGCGGTCCTACACCGAGCTGACGCGACCACGGAGCAACTCGCCGCCCTGCTCGCACGCTTTAGATCCCGATCCGGCATGGAACAGGCACGCTGGATCGTGGGGGCGGTTGATCCTCGTGCGGAGTCACCACTCGAGTCGCACTCCCGGATCATGTTTGCCCGACAAGGGTTGCCGACGCCCGAGACTCAGGTCGAGATTCGCGACGGTCGAGACCGCCTGGTGGCGCGCGTGGACTTCCTATGGCGGGAGATGTCCACGATCGGTGAGGCCGATGGCCGGCTGAAGTATGCGATCGGCGACGCGGTTTACCGGGAGAAGCAGCGCGAAGATCGACTACGCGAGCTCGGCTTCGAAGTGGTCAGATGGGATTTCTCCGACCTCAGGTTCAGCCCGCGAGCGACCGCGAACCGAATCCGGACTGCATTCGATCGCGGCCACGACCGACCACGGGACCGTTAAGTCGATCAAGGCGAGCGATAAATGGGGGTCTGGTGCCGTTTGCACCCGGATCCCGATGCCTTGATCGACTTAATGGTCCCGCGGTGCGCAGCGGCGCCTGTGCGATATGCCGGCGATGGGGCCTGCCTGGTACCCTTCACAGCGACCCGCCCGGGCGTCGCAGGATGCTCGGGCTCGCCAAGCGGAGGTCCACCCTCCCACCCGCATCGACCGTCCAAGGTCGTCGGGTCCGGTCCCGGGCACCTCGCGGTGCCTGCGTGGCGTGTCCACGCCGGAATGGGTGGTTTGCGGGCTTCCGTGACGCGATGGCGGTACGGGAGCCTTTTCCGTACTGTCAAGAGGGCGACCACCATTTTGTCGCGAGGAGGCCCCATCAGCACCGAGCACCGCATCAACGATCGGATCCGAGTCCCCGAGGTACGACTCGTCGGTCCCAATGGCGAGCAGGTTGGCGTCGTGCGCATCGAGGATGCGCTCCGGCTGGCTGCCGAGGCAGATCTCGACCTTGTCGAGGTCGCGGCCACGGCCCGGCCCCCGGTCTGCAAGCTCATGGACTACGGCAAGTTCAAATACGAGTCGGCCGTCAAGGCCCGCGAAGCGCGCAAGAACCAGGCCCAGACGGTCGTCAAGGAGATGAAGCTCCGGCCGAAGATCGACCCGCATGACTACGAGACCAAGAAGGGTCACGTCGCGCGGTTCCTCAAGCAGGGCGATAAGGTCAAGATCACGATCATGTTCCGGGGACGCGAGCAGTCCCGGCCCGAGTTGGGCTTCCGGCTGCTCCAGCGGCTGGCCCAGGACGTCGAAGAGCTCGGCTTCGTCGAGTTCTCGCCGAAGCAGGACGGCCGAAACATGATCATGGTGCTTGGCCCGCACAAGAGGAAGACCGAGGCGATGGCCGAGGCGAGGGCCAAGAAAGCACAGCGCAGGTCCGACGCGGCGGCAGTAGTCAACGGCTCGGCGGCCTCCGCCGAGGCGGGGGCCGCGGACGAGGCAGACGAGAACGAGATCGATGTAGCGGAGGACACCGCGAGCGCGAACGCGAAAGCCGCAGCCGCGGACTAACGAACCCGCCACGCAAGACCCGAAGACCCGTAGGTGCGCCGAACGGAGCGCCTACCCACCACCCGTGCCGACCGGCAACCCGGCCGGCACGACGCAACGAGGAGAACGCGGCAACCATGCCGAAGAACAAGACGCACAGCGGCGCCAGCAAGCGGTTCAAGATCACTGGTTCCGGCAAGATCGTGCGCCGCCGGGCTAACCGCTACCACCTGCTCGAGAAGAAGCCTTCGACCCGGAAGCGCCGCCTCGTCAACGAGGTCGAGCTGTCGCCCGGCGACGCGAAGAAGGCCAGGAAGATGCTGGGCCGCTGAGCCCGAGCACGTAAAGCGGAAACGCACGTACCGAGGAGTTAGTCGTGGCACGCGTCAAGCGGGCGGTCAGCGCCCAGAAGAAGCGCCGGGTTGTACTCGAGCGCGCCAGCGGAT
>JAKEEW010000218.1 GCA_022616375.1 Sporichthyaceae bacterium | reverse complement strand
TGGCCTGACGCCGCCTCAGGGCAGCGCCGCGGGTGTAGTTCAATGGCAGAACATCAGCTTCCCAAGCTGACAGTGCGAGTTCGATTCTCGTCACCCGCTCCGGGTTCCTTCGCAGGTCAGCGCCTCGCAGCCAGGTAGTTCACTGCCAGCGGGTGATCATTTGCTAACACCTTTGCTAACAGCAGCCTCGACGGCCTTGGCGAACACGTCGGCGACGCCGGCGGTCTGCTCCCGAAGGACGTGCGCGTAGACCCGCAGGGTGATCGACGGATCGGCGTGGCCGAGCCGGTTCGCGACCACGTGCACGGGCACGCCGGCCAGTAGCAGCGTTGTCGCGTGGATGTGCCGAAGGTCGTGCAGCCGCGCCCGCGGAAGCGGGTCGGCCGGCGGCGGCAGCGGGGTCCGCGGGTGCCCACGGCCGCGGCCAGGGATCGCCGGCTCGTTGTGATCCCGGATCAGCTTCGACATGAGCAGGGTCGGAGTCTCCGGGTGCACCGGTGTGCCCAGCTCCGTCGTGAAGATCAAACCCGACTCTGTCCAGTACGGCCCAGCCTGCAACCGCTCGGCCAGCTGCCGGCGCCGGTGCTCGCGCGCGGCCGCAACCGTGCCGACGTCGAGCGATACGACTCGGGACCGGTCGCCCTTCGTCGTATCCTCGACCCGCTCGCCATCGATCACGTCGGTGGAGCCGGAGAACGTCACTTCGGCCGCGTCCAGGTCGAGATCCGGCCAGCGCAGGTTGAGCAGCTCGCCGCGCCGGGCGCCGGTGTAGGCGGCCAGCCGGAAGAAGAAGCTAAGCCGATGCCCTGCCGCCCGCTCGCGGAACCGCGCCAGCTGCGCGGGAGTCCACACCTGGCCGGGCTCGGACCGGCGCACCCGCGGGAGCTTGGCTCGCTCGGCCGGGTTCACGGCGAGCACCTGCTCGACGCGTACGGCGTCCGTGAGTGCCTTCCGCAGGGTCCGGTGTACGTGGGCCACGGTCGACGCCGACAGCCGCCCACCGTCCCTGCCGCCGGACTCCTGCAGCTCCCTGTACAGCCGGGACAGCATCGCCGGCCGCAGCGACTGCAACCGCAGCCCGCCGATCCTGGGCACGATGTAGTGCTCGATGTCGTACCGGTAGCCGCTGGCCGTTCCCGGCTTCACGGTCGCGGCGTGCCCGTCGATCCACTCGGTCAGAAACTCGCGCACCGTCAGAGCCGACCGGTCGACGTACTCGCCCCGGCGCGCCGCGACGCGCGCCTCGTCCCGAGCCGCCTTCGCCTCGTCCTCGGTAGCGAAACCCCCAACCCACTTCGGCCGGGTCCGACCGCTCTCCGGGTCCGCGACCCGCACCACATAGGACCAGGTGGACCCGCGCTTTACGATGCCGTGTCGAACCTTGCTCATCCGGACTTCCCCCTTTTCGCCGGCGGCAGGTAGCCACGCAGCC
>JAKEEW010000217.1 GCA_022616375.1 Sporichthyaceae bacterium | reverse complement strand
GCGGCCGGATTGCCGGCCCAGGTCCCGGTCCCGCCGCTCGAGCCCGACTCCGCCGATGGCCGTCGCATCGTGTTGCGGGGCTCGGTGCGGGCCGAGCAGCTACGAGCCCGCGCGCCGCTGCCGGTGCCGCCGCGCCAGGCTCCGGCTCGATCTCGGGCCGGGTCGCCGGTCCGTCCGGCACCCGCCTCGAGCCGTTCCACGGCCCGATCCGACCCAGGCTCGTCCAACCCGGCGTTGAGCAACCCGGCGCTGTCCAATCCGGTGTGGTCCAAAGCCGGCCCGGTGATCCGCCGCCGATCCGTCCGGGCGCCGGTCCGGCTGACCACTCGCGGCCGGGTCGTAGTTGTCACGCTCCTGGTCGTGCCGGCGCTGGTGGTGCTGTCCTTGCTGTTCCGGGGCCAGGTCGATGCGACCGGCGACACCTCCGCGCCGCCGAGCTATCGCACGGTGGTCGTGCAACCGGGCGAGTCGCTGTGGACCATCGCGACGCGGATCGCGCCGGACCGCGATCCGCGTTCGGTGATCTACCAGATCCGTCAGATCAACGGCCTGTCCAGCGGCGTGATCCAGGTTGGCCAGCGGCTGGCCGTGCCGGCCAACTAGCCGGATTGCGGGTCGAGGCGCCGAAGCTGTGCCGCCGATCCCGACGGTGCGCCGCTCCGGTCGCGAGTCTGGGCATGGCCGCTCCTTTCCCGGGTCTCGGATGGCTGCTCGGTCAGGATTCCGCTGCCGGTTCCGGCCGCCTTAAAGCCGTTTTAGGGCGACCAGCGGGGTGACCAGCGGCGATACCGCACGAGCTGGCCGGCGGCACGACACACGTCGGCTCGGCTTGCGCGAACGCGTTCTCCGAGCTAGCGTTACCCCTACATCTAGTAGTTACAGAGCTGTAGTTAGTCCACAGGTTGTGGTCGGTTAGTCACAGCGCTTCCCCAGGGTCATCCACAGGAGATCCCGCAGGAAGCCGGGCAAGCCGGCCACGGTGCACGGAAAGGGGGTCCGCAGGTCATGCGTTGTCCGTTCTGTCGTTACATCGACAGCCGGGTCGTGGACAGCCGGACCGCCGACGACGGCACGGCCATCCGCCGCCGTCGCCAGTGCCCGGAATGCGGCCGCCGGTTCACCACGGTCGAGACCGCCAGCCTCTTGGTGATCAAGAGGAGTGGCGCGACCGAGCCGTTCAGTCGGGACAAGGTTCTGGCCGGGGTACGGAAGGCCTGCCAGGGCCGGCCGGTCGACGAGGACGCGCTGGCTCGCCTGGCGCATCGCGTCGAGGAGTCGATCCGGGCGACCGGGTCGGCCGAGATCCCGGCCCACGAGGTCGGGTTGGCGATCCTCGGTCCGTTGCGCGATCTGGATGAGGTGGCCTACCTGCGATTCGCCTCGGTCTATCGAGGGTTCGAATCGCTCGACGATTTCGACAAGGAGATCGCGAAGCTCCGCGCCGATCATGAAACAGCAGGGTACGAGCAAGCCGATCACCAGGGTGATCGCTACTCGGATCACGGAGCGCAATAGCAACCTCGGCCGGGCGCGGAGCGCGGCCAGGGTTATTCGGTGCTGTCCAGGAGGAGGACGGGTCAATGACGGAGACGGTGAGCGGCTCGACGCGGGGTGCCGGCAGGTCGGGCAAGTCGGCCGGCAAGGGTCTGACCATCGAGCGCATCTTCACCACCCCGGGCGTACACCCCTATGACGAGGTGGTCTGGGAGCGACGAGACGTCGTCATGACCAACTGGCGGGACGGCTCGGTGAACTTCGAGCAGCGGGGGGTGGAGTTTCCCGACTTCTGGTCGGTGAACGCGTCGAACATCGTGACGACCAAGTACTTCCGCGGCGCGGTCGGAACCCCGCAGCGTGAGTCCAGCCTGCGGCAGATCATCGACCGGGTGGTGCAGACCTACACCCAGGCCGGTCGCGACTACGGCTACTTCGCCGAGCAGGAGTCCGCCGAGGTCTTCGAGCACGAGCTGACCTGGGCGCTGCTGCACCAGGTGTTCAGCTTCAACTCGCCGGTCTGGTTCAACGTGGGCACTGCATCGCCGCAGCAGGTCAGCGCGTGCTTCATCCTCTCCGTTGACGACCAGATGGACTCGATCCTCAACTGGTACCGGGAAGAGGGGTTGATCTTCAAGGGCGGCTCCGGGTCCGGGGTGAACCTGTCCCGGATCCGGTCCAGCAGGGAGCTGCTGTCCTCCGGCGGCAACGCGTCCGGCCCGGTGTCGTTCATGCGCGGCGCCGACGCCAGCGCCGGCACCATCAAGTCCGGCGGCGCCACCCGGCGGGCCGCCAAGATGGTGGTGCTCGACGTCGACCACCCGGACATCGAGGAGTTCGTCTGGACCAAGGCGCGTGAGGAAGACAAGATCCGGGTGCTCCGCGACGCCGGGTTCGACATGGACCTGGGCGGTCACGACATCACCAGCGTGCAATACCAGAACGCGAACAACTCGGTTCGGGTGTCCGACGAGTTCATGCGCGCGGTGGAGAACGGCAAGGAGTTCGGGCTGCGCGCCCGGACCACCGGCGAGGTGCTGGAGACGGTCCAGGCCAGGGAGCTGTTCCGCAAGATCTCCCAGGCGGCGTGGGAGTGCGCCGACCCGGGCCTGCAGTACGACGACACGATCAACGACTGGCACACCACCCCGGAGTCCGGCCGGATCACCGCGAGCAACCCGTGCTCGGAGTACATGAGCCTGGACAACTCCTCGTGCAACCTGGCCTCGATCAACCTGCTGAAGTTCCTGCGCGACGACCACACGTTCGACGCGCAGCGGTTCGCGAAGGTGGTGGCGCTGGTCATCACCGCGATGGACATCTCGATCTCGTTCGCGGACTTCCCGACCCAGAAGATCGGCGAGGTCACCCGGGCCTACCGTCAGCTCGGCATCGGCTACGCCAACCTGGGCGCGCTGCTGATGGCGACCGGGCACGCGTACGACTCCGAGGGCGGACGGGCCATCGCAGCGGCGATCACGTCGCTGATGACCGGCACCGCCTACCAGCGGTCGGCCGAGCTGGCCGGTGTGGTCGGGCCGTACGACGGCTACGCCCGCAACGCGTCGGCGCACGCTCGGGTAATGCGCAAGCACGCCGCGGCCAACGATGCGCTGCGCGCGGTGGACGAGATCGACCGCACCATCCTCGCGCTGTCCACCAAGGCATGGGCCGACTGCGTCAAGGTGGGCGAGAAACGCGGGTGGCGTAACGCCCAGGCCAGCCTGCTCGCGCCAACCGGCACGATCGGCCTGATGATGGACTGCGACACCACCGGCATCGAGCCCGACCTGGCGCTGGTGAAGTTCAAGAAGCTGGTCGGCGGCGGCTCGATGCAGATCGTGAACCAGACTGTCCCGCGGGCCCTGCGCAAGCTCGGCTACCAGGAGGAGCCGGTCGAGGCGATCGTCGAGTACATCGCCGAGCACGGTCACGTGGTGGACGCGCCGGGTCTTCGCCCCGAGCACTACGAGGTGTTCGACTGCGCGATGGGCACCCGGGCGATCCGCCCGATGGGGCACGTGCTCATGATGTCCGCGGTCCAGCCGTTCCTGTCCGGCGCGATCAGCAAGACCGTGAACATGCCGGAGTCGGCCACCGTCGAGGAGATCGAGGAGATCTACTTCGAGGGCTGGCGGCTCGGCCTGAAGGCGCTGGCCATCTACCGGGACAACTGCAAGGTCGGCCAGCCGCTTACCGACGCCAAGGGGGCCAAGGCGGCCGCCGCTGCGGTAGCAGCCACCCGGCCGGAGCCAGAGACGATCATCGAGTATCGGCCGACCAGGCACCGGTTGCCAAAGAGCCGGCACGGCATCACCACGTCGTTCGCGGTCGGCGGTGCCAAGGGCTACATGACGGCCAACACCTATGACGGTGACGGGCTGGGCGAGGTCTTCCTGAATATGTCGAAGCAAGGTTCCACCCTGGCCGGCATGATGGACGCCTTCTCGATCGCGGTCTCGGTCGGCATGCAGTACGGCGTGCCGCTGGAGACCTACGTCTCGAAGTTCACCAACATGCGGTTCGAGCCGTCCGGGATGACCGACGACCCGGACATCCGGATCGCCTCGTCGATCCTCGACTACATCTTCCGCCGGCTCGCACTGGACTTCCTGCCGTTCGACACCCGCTCGGCGCTTGGGATTCACACCGCGAGCGAACGGACCCGGCACATCGAGACCGGCTCGTACCTGCCGTCCTCCGAGGACGACGACGTGGATGTCGAGGAGCTGGCGCAGTCCGCACCGCGCACCGCACGGGACGGCAAGCACACCGGTGCCGGCGAGAGTGCCGGGTCGTCCACGGTGCGCGCCGCCGCACTGCCGACGCCCACCAAGCGGGCCAGCGGTGCCGGCTCGTCCACCGAGCTCATCGAGGCCCAGCAGGGCCGCACCGCGGATGCCCCGCTGTGCCTGTCCTGCGGGACCAAGATGCGCCCGGCCGGCAGCTGCTACGTCTGCGAGGGCTGCGGCTCGACCAGCGGCTGCAGCTAGCGCCGGTAGGGAACCCCGCCGGTCGCGGCGCCCTCGTCGAGCATTCGTCGACTCGCGGGTCACCGCCATCTGCGGGATCGAGTCGCGCGGCTTCCTGCTCGGCGGCGCCGCTGCGGTCGAGCTTGGCGTCGGCTTCGTTCCGATCAGAATGGGTTCCGGGCTGTTTCCGGGCGACAAACTGCTCCGGCACGCGGCTCCCGACTACCGCAACATCGATCACATCCTCCGGCTGCAGCGAGCGTCGCTCGGACCGCATGATCGGGTGCTGCTCGTCGATGACTGGATCGAGACCGGTAACCAGGTCGCGGCGGTGCGGGGATGGTCGAGGAGAGCGGCGCCGACTGGCTGGGCTGCAGCGTCATCGTCGACCAGCTGGGCCAATACCGGCAGGACGCGGTCGGAACGGTGTGGGCGCTGCTGTCCGCACCGGATCTTCCGCCCGACCGGCTGTAGCTTGTCGGTGCCCGCCGTTACCGTGCGGGCATGACCGAGCGGATCTACTCGGCCGCGGAGCAGCTGGCGACGGCGCAGGCCGGCTACGAGCACGGCCGGGCCAGTTTCCCGGTCCGCCCGGAGCGGACCGCGCTGCTGGTCATCGACATGCAGGACGAGTTCGTCCGGCCCGGATGGAGCCCGTACTGGGTGCCGGCCGCGACCGAGCTTGTGCCGCGGCTGGCCCACCTGATCGAGGTATGCCGCCGGCTCGAGCTGCCGGTGATCTACACGGTGTTCGCCGACACACACCACCGGCTGGACCGGCCGCAGGCGCTCCGGCACCTGCCGAACAGCGCGCCGGACTGGGTGCCACCGCCGGAGGGGGCCGAGATCTGGGCGCCGCTTGCTCCCGGCCCGAGCGACGTCGTGATCCGCAAGCCGTCCTACGGTGCGTTCTACGACACCCCGCTGGACACGATCCTGCGCCGGCTCGGCCGGGACACCGTGATCGTGACCGGTACGTTGACCAACTTCTGCTGCGGCACCACCGCCCGCCAGGCTTACGAGCGCGGCTACTACGTGGTCTTCGGATCCAATCTGACCGGCACCGACGACCCGGCCTAGCAGGAGCCGGAGCTCGCCACCCCGCGCAAGGGGTTCGCGCTGGTGCGCACCGCAGCCGAGATCGAAGCCGCGCTGCGGCAGCCGTAGCCCGGCCCGGCGGGCCTCGGCGACCCGCGGCGTCCCGGCTGCCGGCCCGTGGGGAGGATCGCAGTCTCATCCGATGGATGGGGTCGTGGTCGGTCCCCGGCAGGATGAAACTGTCGGGGCCAGGGGCCATGATGCCCGGGTGTTGCAAATCGAAGGACTTCGTAAGGCATACGGCGACGTAGTCGCGCTCGATGGCGTCGATCTTGACGTCCAGGCGGGCGAGATCGTCGCGCTGCTCGGCCCGAACGGGGCGGGTAAGACCACTCTGGTGTCGATCGTGGCCGGGCTTCGCAAGGCCGACGCCGGAGTGGTGCGGGTCGACGGGCTGGATGCGTTAGCCCGCTCGGCCGAGGTGCGCCGGCGGATCGGGCTGGCTCCGCAAGACACCGGCCTCTACCCGGTGGTGACGGTCCGGCAGAACTTCCTGCTGTTCGGTGAGCTGGCCGGGATGAGCCGGTCGGAGTTGCACACCCGGATTGACGAGGTGGCGGAGGCGCTGGCGCTGACCGACCTGCTCGATCGGCAAGCCGGGCAGCTGTCCGGCGGGCAGAAGCGCCGGGTGCACACCGCGCTCGCGCTGCTGCACAGCCCGCGGCTGCTGCTGCTCGACGAGGCCACCACCGGAGCGGACGTGGAGACCCGCGGGCACCTGCTCGACCTGGTCCGGCAGTTGGCCACGGACGGTTCGGCGGTGCTCTACTCCACCCACTACCTGGCCGAGGTGGAGACGCTCGGCTCCAACGTGGTGATCCTGGATCGCGGCCAGGTCATCGTGCGGGGCGGGGTGGACGAGCTGATCGCCGCGCACGCCAAGCCGGTGGTCGAGCTGCACTTCGAGGGCCCGGTACCCGATCTCGGCTTGGACGGCTCGGCCACGGTCGAGGGGCAGCTGGTGCGGCTGGCCACGCCCGATCCGGCCGCGACGCTGGTCGAGGTGCTACCCAAGGTGCCCCGCGACTCACTGCAGTCGGTAGAGATCGTCCGGCCCAGCCTGGAGTCGGTCTACCTGGCCCTGGCCGGCCGCCGCTACGACGAAGCCGATCGCGAGCAGACCACCACCTCGGAGGTGCCCAGTGTCCCCGCGCGCTAGCCTCGCCATCCTTCGGCACGAGTTTCGGGTGATGCTGACTGATCCGTCGACGGCCATCTTCGTGGTCGTGGTGCCGCTGCTGCTGGTAGCGCTGACCAAGGAGCTGTTCGCGAACCAGCTGGCCGAGGACGGCTTCACCGGCGCCAACGGTTCGGAGTTCGCGATTCCCGGCATGGCGGTCGCGTTCGCGTCGTTCGGCGTCGGCTATGCCGGGTTCACGTTCTTCCGCGACCACGGTTGGGGCACCTGGGACCGGCTGCGGGCCACCCCGGCGTCCTCGGTCGATCTATTGATCGGCAAGCTGCTGCCGACGGTCGCGCTGACCGTGATCCAGCTCGGGTTGCTGTTCCTGGTCGGGCAACCGCTGTTCGGCCTGGAGATCACCGGGTCGTGGCTTGCGCTCACCCTGCTTGTGTTCGTGCTCGCACTTGCGCTGAGCGCGTTCGGCATGCTGGTCACCGCGCTGGCCCGGACCATGAACCAGCTCAACGCGATCGGCAGCGTTGGCGGCATGGCGATGGCGATGCTGGGTGGTGCCTGGGTTCCGGTGACCGCGATGCCGGGCTGGGCGCAGGCGATCGCTCCGGCGATCCCGACCTACTGGGCGATGGACGGCTTCCAAAAGGTGATCTTGGAGGGTGCCGGGTTGGCCGCCGTGGCCGGCCCGGCCGCGGTGATGCTCGGGTTCGGTGCGCTGTTCACCGGGCTGGCCGCGTGGAAGTTCCGGTTCGAGGACACCAAGGTCTACTTCGGCTGACCCCGGCGCCGGGCTGCGGGTTGCCCGGACCGCGACGACGCGGCCGGGCTCCCGCGGTCATACGCTTGCGCCATGGCTGACCATGGCCGGGAGATCAAGTTCGGGTACTTCCTGATCCCGAACGCGAACGAGCCGCTGCTCGCCACCGCACGAGAGGTGGAGCGGCTCGGCCTGGACTACGTGGCAGTTCAGGACCATCCGTACCAGCGCCGGTTCGTCGACGCCTGGGTGCTGCTCAGCGCGATCGCCGGGGTGACCGAGCGGGTCGGTCTGTTCCCCGACGTCGCCAACCTGCCGCTACGCCCGCCGGTGATGATGGCCAAGGCGGCGGCCAGCCTCGACGTGCTCAGCGCCGGCCGGTTCGAGCTCGGCCTCGGTGCCGGCGGGTTCTGGGACGCGATCGAGGCCTACGGCGGACCGCACCGCGATCCGGGCCAGGCGCTGTCCGCACTGGCCGAGGCCATCGAGGTGATCCGCAAGGTGTGGAGCGGAGAGCGCAACCTGCGGTTCGAGGGGGAGCACTACCGGCTGGCCGGTGCGCACTCCGGCCCGGTGCCGGTTCACCCGATCGGGATCTGGCTCGGCGTCTACGGCCCGCGAGCGTTGCGGCTCACCGCCGGGGTCGCCGACGGGTGGGTGCCATCGTTCCGCGGTGACCTGCAACAGATCGTCGAGATGACCGACCGGTTGGACCAGGCCGCCGCGGAAGCCGATCGCGATCCCGGCGAGATCCGCCGGATCATCAACCTGGGTGGCGCGATCACCGACGGCACCACCGAAGGCGTGCTGCGCGGTCCGGTCACGCAGTGGGCCGACGAGCTCACCGATCTCGCGGTCGGCCAGGGGTTCGACACGTTCATCCTGCGGGCCGACGGGCCGGACCAGATGACCAGGTTCGCCGAGCAGGTGGTGCCCGCGGTGCGTGCCCAGGTCGCGGCCGAGCGGGCCTGACCGTGCTGCTCGAGGCCGAACGCGGTCTGGTCGCCGGCTACTGCCGCCGGATGGTCGCCGACGGCCTGGTGGTCGGCACCTCGGGCAACATCTCGGTCCGTTCCGGCGAGCTGGTCGCGATCAGCCCGAGCGGCATCGACTACCAGGAGCTGTCCGCGGAGCTGGTCGGCGTGCACCGGCTCGACGGCACGCCGGTGGAGGCGCCACGCCAGCCGAGCACCGAGCTGCCGATGCACCTGGCCGCCTATCGGCACAGCGATGCGGGGGCGGTCGTGCACACCCACTCCACCGCGGCCACCGCAGTATCCACGCTGGTCGACGAGCTGCCGCCGATCCACTACCTGATCGCGCTGTTCGGCGGTCCGGTCCGGGTGGCCGGCTACGCCACCTACGGGACGACCGCGCTCGCCGAGCAGCTGACCGCGGCGCTGGCCGGCCGGACCGGGTGCCTGCTGGCCAACCACGGCGCGGTGACCATCGGCCGCACCCTGGCGCCGGCCTACTCGCGGGCTACCTACCTGGAATGGCTGTGCGAGGTATGGCTACTGGCCAGTGCGCACGGCACCCCGCGGCTGCTGCCGGCCGAGGAGATCCAGCGGGTCGTGGCCAAGCTCGCCGACTACGGCCCTCGGGACCAAGCAGCTCTGGACTAGGGAGCCCGGTAGATCCGCGTCTCGGTGACAATCGCGGTGATCAGATCCGCCGGGGTCACGTCGAACGCGGGATTGAACGCACCCGCACCCGCCGGCGTGACCGGTTGGCCGTCGAAGTGGGTGACCTCGGCCGGGTCGCGGTGCTCGATCACGATGCCGGATCCGTCAGGCAGCGACAGGTCGAGCGTCGACTCGGGCGCGACGACCACGAACGGGATGCCGTGCCGGGCGGCGGCCAGCGCCACCGGGAACGTACCGATCTTGTTGGCCACGTCGCCGTTCGCCGCGATCCGGTCGGCACCGACCAGCACGCAGTCCACCAGACCCTGTGCCATCGCGGTGGCCGCGGCCGAGTCCGGGCAGACCCGGTACCGGATGCCGGCTTCGGCCAGTTCGTAGGCGGTGAGCCGAGCGCCCTGCAGCAGCGGCCGGGTCTCGTCGGCGAGCACGTAGTCGAGCTGGCCGGCCGCGGCGAGATGACGCACGGCGCCGAGTGCGGTACCCCAGGCCACGGTGGCCAGCCGGCCGGTGTTGCAGTGGGTGAGCACCCGGAGCGGCCGCCGCGAGCACAGTTCCAGCACCAGCTCGGCCGCCCGCCGGGAGGCCTCCCGGTTCGCCCGCTCGTCCTCGGCCAGCACGGCTCGGGCCTCGGCGAGCACGGCATCCGCGCCTTCCGGCAGCCGGTCAAGCACCCGCTGTACACCCCAGGCCAGGTTGGCGGCGGTCGGCCTGGCCGCGGCGATCCGGTCGGCATCGATCCGGACCGCTTCCGGGTCGTCGGCGTGCAGATGCGCGGACAGCGCCACGCCGAGCGCGCCGGCGGCACCGAGTGCCGGCGCACCGCGGATCGCCAGCCGCTGGATCGCGTCGATCAGCTGGTCGACCGTGCCGAGCCGGAGCATCCGGTGCTCGTGGGGCAACGCGACCTGGTCGACCGTCACGATCGCGCCGGCATCCCAGTCGATGGTGCGCGGCCCGGCCGAAGCGTCCATGCCGGCGGTCGCGTCCATCCCCGCCGAAGGGTCCATCCCCGCCGAAGCGTCCATGCCGGTCAGCCTAGTAACCGGCGTGGGTCAGACCGGCCGGTCCCGGTCGGGGGTCGCCGCGCGCCTCCTAGCCGGGCTTCGCGTAGTCGCCGACCTCGCCGAAGTCGACTACGACGCAGTCCTCCTTGCCGACCACCTGCGCGTCGTGGCCCGGCGGGATTGCGAATACCGAGCCCGGCTTCACGTCGAAGGTCGAGCCATCGTCCATCGTGACCTGCATCCGCCCGGACACGCAGTAGCCGAGGTGGTTGGCCTGGCAGGAGTCGGTGCCCGCGATCGGCTTGACGTTGGTCGACCACTGCCAGCCGGGCTCGAACACCGCTCGCGACACCGCGCGGCCGGACATGTCGAGGACGTCGGCCCGGCCCTTTCCCTTGAACGGCCGGGTCTCGTCGGGATGATCGAAGTTCTTGACCTCACCGGCAGCCATCGGGCCTCCAACCGAGAGTGGGTTCAGGACTAGCCCACGCCGATCCCGCCGCGGTTGTCGATCCGCCGTCGGGTGCGGCCCGACTGCGGCCGCCGGACGATTCAGCCAGTCGGACCCACGCTCGGGGCCACGCTCGGACCCACGCGCGGGCCACGCTCGGACCCACGCTCGGACCCGTCGGCTCCCGCGATCAGGTCCCGGCCGGCAGGGGCTTCCCCATGAGCAGCGAGGTCGGCCGGACCAGCAGATCCTCGAAACCGAGCCGGCGATAGAACTCGATCGCCCGGGTGTTTTCGGTCGCCACGGCTAGATGCACCCCGGTCGAGCCGGCGGTCGCCAGCGCCGCCAGCAAGGTCTCGATCATCCGGCGGCCGTACCCCTGGCCCTGCCCGGCCGGCAACAGGTCGATGTGCAGATGGGAAGGGAACCGCTGGACGACCTCGGCCGGGGTGGCGTGCGGGTGGTGGATCAGGTAGGCCATCTCGTCGTCCGGGCTGGCTGCGGACCGCCCGGTCCACCCGTCCCGCAGCGACGGGTCGGGGTAGGCGGTCCGTAGCGGTGGCCACCACAGCAGTTCGCAGCGCTGCTCGAACCGCAGGGTGTCCAGCGCACCCAGGGCGTATCCGATCGGGCCGGCCGGGCTGGCGAGCACGAACGCGAGCTCGGGCTCCAGCGCGAGATAGGGACCGACGAACACGTGCCCGAGCAGCTTCGGGTCGCGGAACTGCGCTGAGGCGTCCGCACCGCTGTCGCCGGTGCGCAGCCCGACCCCGTAGAGCGCGTCGGTGTCCGTTTCGTGGAACGGCCGGATCTGCACAGCCGGCAACGCTAATGCACCTGCTGTTCCGCCGCGGCTGTCGATGATCACGTTGCCGATGATCGCGATTTACGTCATGTTCCACCGGCACATCGTCAACGGGTTGACCGAAGGTGCGCTGCGCTAGAAGCTGACCGCGGCCCGCGCGTCGGTCGGGGGTGCGCCAGCAGACGACCCGGCCGGTCAGGAGTAGAGCTCGTCCAGACCGATCAGCAGCACTCGGTCGCGGTCGGCGGTGGCGCGCAGCTCGGAGTCGAACCCGGCCGCGCTGTAGCAGGCCAGCACGGTGTCGTCGGTCTGGTAACCGCGGCTGCGCAGCAGGTCCCGGGCGCGCTGCAGCCGGGCGAGATGCGCCAGGCTCATCACCTCGTCCCACCTGGCCTCACCAAGCGAGAGCACCCGGCGCGGCTGGCCCGGTTCGGTGGGCGCGAGCATCGCGACGTCGATCCGCAGCTGGGCTCGCCGGCTCGGGTCCGCGACCAGCCCGGTGCCGACGACGACTGGTCCGTCCGGCAGATCGCCGAACAGCTTGCCCGGTGCGGTCGCCGCGAACCGCCGGCACAGCGTGGCGAAGTGCGGTTGGACCACCAGCGCGGAGAACCGCAGCCCGGACTCGTACCAGACCCGGGCGCCGTGTCCGTGCTCGAGGCGGGACCAGGTCGGCCGCATGATGGCCTGGTAGAAACCGATCAGGGGCTCGGTGACCCGGTAGCGGGATCGGCCGGAACGGAACAGGTCGGGATCGCGAGCCAGCAGCCCGCAGCCCTCGAGCACGCTGATCGGGCGGGCGATATCGGTGGGCCGCCGGCCGACGTACGTGGCGATGCTGCTCCAGGTGGTGTGGCCCTCGGTCACCGCGGCCAGCACCGAGTGGTAGAGCGCAAGCTCGCGCACGTCGAGCTCATCGGCCAGCAGGTAGCGGGCCTCGCGCATCAGCGGGGTGGCCGGGTTGAGCGCGGTCCGCACCACCCAACCGTCGAAGTCGTCCAGATCGAGCGGCACGTCGTCGCGGACGAACTGGCGCCGGTAGGCCGGGGTGCCGCCGACCACCGCGTGCACGAGCACGGCCAGCCGCGGATCGGACAGATTCCAGAACCGGGCCGCGTCCCGGTAGTCCAGCGGGCGCACCAGCAGATCCAGATCGGTCTGCCCGGCCAGCGCGCCGGTCCGGTCGAGCAGCCGGTGCATCACCGGGGTGGCCGCGCCGCACAGGATCAGCCTGGTGCGGCCGCGCCGGGTCTGCGCGGAGGCGGCCAGTTCGCGGCGCAGCAGCGCGAGCAGCCGCGGGCTGGTCTTGGCCAGCTGCGGGAACTCGTCGATGACGACCAGACCGGACCGGTTGGACGCGAGCGAGAACAGGTAATCGACCCCGTCCTGCCAGGTCTCGAAGTCCAGCTGCACGCCGGCTCCGATCCGGCGCCCGATCGCGGCGCCGAACAGCCTCAGCGACTCGCGTTCGGTGGCCGGCGCGGCCTCGAAGTACAGCCCGCCGAGCGCGTCGGTCAACGCATGCAGCAGGTAGGTCTTGCCCTGCCGGCGCAGTCCGCCGACGACCGCCAGGGTGGCTCGGTCGTCCGGATCGGTGGCGAACGAGACCAGGGCGGCCCACTCCCGATCCCGGCCGAACACGTGCGCGGGTTTGGCGATGAGGGCCTCTGCCGGCCTGGTCGCGAGGTCACTTGAGTTCACATCAAGCACATATGTCTCGCTGCTGACCTGCTTAAACACGCTCGCCGGTCCCGGTTAGGCCACGAGCCGGTGCCGTTGGGCGAGCTCGCGGACCAGCCCGGTGACCCGCTCGGTGTACCACTTGGGCGCATAACTACCCCGCGCGTAGAGCTGCTCATAGGCCGGCAGCAGGCTCGGATGCTGCTCACCGAGCCAGCGCAGATACCACTCCCTGGCGCCCGGCCGCAGGTGCAGCACGATCGGGACGATCCGGTGCGCACCGGCCGCGGCGATCGCGCGCACACTCCGCTCGAGCTGGTCCGGAGAGTCGGTCAGGTAGGGCAGGATCGGCGCCATCAGCACGGTGCAGCCGAGCCCGGCATCGGCGAACGTGGCGCACACCTCGAGCCGCTTGCGCGGGCTCGGGGTGCCCGACTCGACCGAGCGCCACAGATCCTCGTCGACGAACCCAACCGATACCGCCAGACCGATGTCGGTGACCTGTGCGGACTCGGTGAGCAGGTCGAGATCACGCAGGATCAGCGAGCCCTTGGTGAGGATCGAGTAGGGGTTGCGGGCGTCTCGCAGCGCGGTCAGGATGCCGCGCATCAGCTGGTAGCGGCCCTCAGCGCGCTGGTAGCAGTCGACATTCGTGCCCATCGCGATCTGCTCGCCGCGCCAGCTCGGCCCGGCCAGCTCACGGCGCAGCCGCTCGGCCGCGTTGACCTTCACCACGATCCGGGAGTCGAAGTCCCGCCCGGCGTCGAAATCGAGATAGGTATGGGTGTTCCGCGCGAAGCAGTTGTGGCTGATCACGCCGTCGGCGATCAAGTCGCCCGTGCCGGTCGTGATGTCGAACATCGGGACCTCGAGCCCCATCGGCTCTACCGCGACGACCCTCAGACGGGCCTTGCTCTTGACCGCCATGCCGGCGATGGAACGCTTGCGCTCGATGGCCGGATCCACGGAATGCAGGAATCGCAGGGTCTCCCGAAGACCTCCGCGGATCCGGACATGACACAGATTGTTGGCTCGGCCGTGATCCTCGACCACGTAGTCAAAGCCGAACCCGCTCAGGGCCTGCGTGACCTGCTTGATGATGACCTGATCGCGGTTGGCGATACGGATGACGTTGCGGCCGTTGCTGCCCTCGGCGTCGAAGATGCCCGCCAGGAATCCCTGCCGCCACCCGACCGTGGGTGCTGCCGGCCACCGGATCAGCTCCTGGACTGCGGCGACCGCGGCACCGGCGCTGGTGCGAATGGCTCGCATCGGGCGACGTCCCGGCGCGGTGGGGAAGTCGAACTCGGTCGTGGCGATGCCGAGGTCGGCCAGATAGCGCCGGGCCCGATCCAACGCATCGAGATCTGCGAGCGCGAGCCGGAAACGGTGAACGCTGCCATCGGGATAGTGACACGAACCCAGGCTGGCGTCGCCGCGGATCATCCCGCACAGATAGCCGGTCCGGTAGTCCGCGGAATCCGGCGGCGGCTCGGCAAACCGACCCGTGCCGATCAGATGGTTGTTGGGCGTCAGGTGCGGTCGCTGGCCGGACCCTGACCCGGCGCTGGTGACGTGCTTCCAGCCGCGTTCGGTGAGGAATCGATGGTCGCCGCTAGCGACCAGCTCCGTGCCGTCTTCGAGCACGATCCGGTAGGCCGGCTTGGTGGTCGCCCAATGCGCCAGCACCGGCGTCTTCACGTACCGCCGGTATCGGCCCTCCCGAACGGTCCCGTAGATCTCGTCGCCGACCTGGACCTTGGCCAGTGGCTTGGTGCGCCCGTCCGCCATCAGGATCGGGGTGTCTCCGGCTAGGCAGTACGTGCACGCATGCGAGCATCCCCGATACGGGTTGATGGTCCAGCGAAACGGCATCCGGGACGCGGCGGGCACCCGATTGATGATCGTGCGCGCATGCACCTCGTAGAACGTGATGCCGCGGAACTCCGGAGTGTCGAACCGGCGGGTGACCGCGCCGCGGTCGAACAAGGTCAGCGGCATGGCCTCGCCGGTCGCTTCGTCAACCTCAGGCTCGATCAGGCGAAGGCTGTCCCAGCGCACTGGCCGACCTCCCTACCGGACACCCGCATTCGGCACTTGTATCGAACAGATGTTCGATTACGCTATCACGCCATCCCCCGTTCGGTGGATCAATCAGCCCCATGGGGTGGAAAGAGTTGTGTCCTTTGATCGGATCGGCCTGCGGCGCCCCGCGTGGTCTATTAGGTACGGCTACGCAGGGGGCCCGGCGATCGGTGGTTCGCCCGGGATTGCGAGACAGGGGAGGACTGCGATGGCGCAGGTATACGAGGAGTACCGCGGCCCGACGAGTCGCGCGGCTGCGGCGGAAAGCTGGGAGTCGCTCCCCGAGCGGTCCGGGGGCGGGATCGTGCTACTTGCGCTCGCAATTACCGCAGTGTTCGGAGCTCTGGGTGCAGCCGGGATCGAGGTCGTCGCGTTCTTGCTGGGCTGACTGCCGGGGTGGCTGCCGTTAGACCGGGCCGAGCACCCTCGTGGGTCCCGAGGGTGCTCGGCTCCGGCGGTAGCTGGCGAGCGCGGCGAGGCCGATCAGGTAGCCCGCCGCTACGGCGGGTGCCCAGTTGCCGAGCCGGGTGTACGGCGTGTCCCGGGCTGCGAGCGGCACCTCGATGACCTGTACGCCCCGCTCGGCGGTGCCCATGACAGTTCCCAGTCGCTTCCCGGTCGCGTCGTAGGCCGTGGTCACTCCGGTCAGGGTCGAGTGCACCACCGGCCGGCCGGTCTCCACCGCGCGTAGCGCCGATGTCGCCGCGTTCCGCCACGGTCCCCAACTGTCCTGGAACGTCGACGTGGCGATCTGGAACACCAGCAGGTCGGCACCGCGGCGGGCGAGCTCGCGGCTGAGATCGGGGAACGCCGACTCGAAGCTGATCAGCGGCCCGATCCGGACGCCGCCCACGTCCATCAGGACCGCTTCGGTGCCCCGCCGCCGGTCCTCGGCCGCCGCCTCGGCCAGCCGGCCGATCCAGCCGAGCAGTGGCCGCATCGGGATGTACTCCCCGAACGGCACCAGCCGGCGCTTGTCGTACCTGGCCAGCTCCTGCCCGTCCGGGCCGAGCAGGATCGAGCTCTTGTAGATCCCGCCGGGACCGCCGCGCCGGGCGTCCACGTTCACCAGAAGCGGCGCGCCGGTCTGCCGCGACAGCGCCGCCAGCCGGGCCCGCAGGTCGGGACGCCGGTCGAGGTCGAAGCCGATCCCGCTCTCCGCCCAGATCACCAGGTCGAGCTGCTGG